>JANQKH010000264.1 GCA_028281215.1 Phycisphaeraceae bacterium
GTCAGTTTGCCCGCCCGACTCATGGCAAGGTCGGTCGATGACGAAATCTCAATGCTGAACGGCATTTGCTCCACTTCCATGACCGCCAGCGCAATGCCCGTGCTGACCCGCGCGGTGGTGACGGACTTGTTCTGCACAGCTCCCCAGATGGCCTGTCCACCTCGCGCTTCGCGGGTGATCGCTTTGTCGCCGGCTTTGCCTTTTCCGACGACCTTGATCTGTCCGGCCCACTTCGGCGCGTCGGTGGCCGCGGTGAGCATCAACCAACCGCTGTTGGCGCCGGCGGCGATCGTCAACGGTTGAGCCGACACGCCCTGCGGCAAATTCTCAACGGTCACGGCAATGTCGCCGTGATAACCGTTGCGTGTAGCGAGGATGCGAATGCGATCGGATGCGCCGCGACGGAGTAGTGTCGCCGTGGGCTGGATGTCAGGTTTTTTCGGATCGGCTTTGACGCCGGTCTGCAATGCGACCAACGAAAAGTCGGCGACACCGCCGGCATCACTTGGCTTGATCGATACGCGATACAGGTTGCGCGGATCGGCGCGACCGGACGAGCGGTTCATCACCATCATGCGGTAATCGCCGTCCTCGGGAACAGTCCATGTCGCGGCGGGGTCGTAGGTGGCGTTGTTGAAGTCCGCGCCGCCGGTTGAACCTTGCCCGGAAGAGAGCGTTTGCACGGTCTGCACCTTCACTTCATCCTTTTCCTTCCAGTGACGCTCGATGATGATCAGCGGGTCGGCTGCGACGCCCATGCGATGGCTGAACGTTTCAATCCGCAACACTTGGCCCTTCTTGGCGTCAAAGCGGAACCAGTCGCGATCGCGGCGCGGGCCGAAAATGCCCACCGCTTCACCGGGCACGGTCAACGGCGTGGCGCTGGCGGCCTGATTGTTGGGTTCTTTTTCCAAAGCCGCGGGCGCGGTGGCGAAACCGATGCGAACGGGGTTCGACGCGCCCTGCGCCGACTTGAGTTGGTACACAAAGGCGGGCAAGCCGGCTTCGTGCGGGCGGACCATGTCGGCAATGGCGACGGCAGGGGGCTCGGCGGGCACAGTGATATCCACGGTGAGCGAGTCCAGTTTTTTACCGTCGTAGGAGACCAGGTCACTGGGCTTGCCGCCCGGCAGGTTGCGGCCGAACAGAGTAAACGTCTGTTTCTTGCCGGGCATGCCTGCGGGCGGATAAACAAATTCGATGTGCGGGCGGTTGTGCAGTTTCAATCGGTAGAAGTGACTGGTACCGCCTTCGTAGGTCAGATCGTTGACGCCGACGATGTAGGCGCCGTCCGCCGGCGCTTTGAAATCCATCATCGCGTCGAGGCCGTGTGTGTTGTGCCGGCGATCGAGTTCGTTGCCTGCCTCGTCAAACAGGGAGATGACCACGTCACAGCGCGAATCGATGCGCTCAGCCATGGCTTCGATCAGCACACGCTGGTCTTTCTTCGCAGTGAACTTGAAGTAGTCGACATTACGCGCGTCGACCGCACCGTTGACGACCGAATTGACAGCCACCTCGTTGGCTTTGTCGCGGGTGTTGTTACCGCCCTTTTCGATCGTTTCGGGCAAATCGCCGACGACGAACGCCCGCGCGTTAGAGATACCGTACAGACCGACCAACCGCACCTCATAAACGCCGGGCGGCACGTTTTTGCCGATGGTGACTTGAAACTTGCCGGGTTCGGGGCGCGGGTCTTTGTAGATGCCGGGCGATTGCATCTTCGGCTTGGCGGTGATGCCTGCGTGCGAGAAGACCAACTGGTGAGCCGCATCGTGGTTGGCGGCGCCGGCGACGGTGAAGTCAATCGTCGCGCCCTGCTGACCGCCTGCGGGAGTGATCGCGTGCAGGCTGATCTGCGGCAGTTGGGCGTTCGTCGGCGCGACGAACACGGTCAGGACGGTGAAAAACAACACAAAGTACGAGATTCGGTGCGCCATCATCGGCTCCAATCCAACAATTCCTGGTCGCGGCGGTTCGCGACACTTTGATCCTTCTGAAACGGGCTGCGTCAGCCCGGCGTGCAATGAAAACGAAACTAAAAAGCACGGCCGGCGTGAACCGACCGTGATCGTTTCGCAATGTCAATCATCCGTTCAACTTAGCTGTCCAACTTCAATGACTTATTCATTTCGTTACACCAACTCTTCAATCGGCTTGCGGTGATCCAGCAGGTACTGAGGCCGACCGGCGCGGTCAAAGAACTGTTGCGTTTCCGGGTTGATGCCCATGTTGCGGTACAACGTGGCGTGCACACGATGCACGTGCACAGGATCAGTCGCTTCGCCAGCGTGACGGTCCGACGCACCGACAACCTGCCCGGTGCGCATGCCGCCGCCGGCCATCCATGCCGCGGCGACGCGTGGCCAGTGATCGCGGCCGGCGTTGCCGTTGACCTTCGGTGTGCGGCCGAACTCACCCCACACGACGATCGTTACATCGTCCAGCATCGAACGTTCGTACAAATCGGTCAGCAACGCGCTGAGCCCGGCGTCCATCGCCGGCAACTGAGCGCGGAGTGAGTCGAAGTTCTTGCTGTGCGTATCCCAACCGCCCCACCGCATCGCCACACAACGCACACCGGCTTCGACCAATCGCCGCGCCATGAGGAAGTTGCGGTTGTCGCGATACCGGCCCTGTCCGTGTCCCATGTATCGCTTGAGGGTTGCGGGGTCTTCCTTGTTGGTGTCCAGAGCGTTCGCCATTTTGCCGCTGGTGACAATGTCGACAGCACGGGCGGTAAACTCGTCCATCGCTTCCATCTTACCGGTGTTGTCCGCTTCGCGGCGCAGGCGGTCCAGCCTTTTCAACAACGTGCGGCGATCCGCAAGGCGGTCGGCCGACACCGTGTTCATCTGAAGGTTGCTGCGCCCGGTGCCGTCCGGCATATACGGGCCGTAGAGCGGGCCGAGATACCCCGACGTCACGCGGCCCATCAGCGAAACAAACGGCGGCGCGGTATTCCGACTGTTTTCACACAACTTGGCGATCACCGATCCGCCGGAAGGCCGACCGCCGGCGTTCTCCAAATCCTTACGGCGATAGCCGGTCATGGCGGTGGAATCCGAGTGCTCGTTCACCGAGCCGATCAGCCCGCGAATCAGCGTGAACTTATCCGCCATCTTCGAAAGCTTGGGAAACAGTTCACAGACCTGCACGCCGGGCACGTTGGTTTTGATCGGCGTGAACTCACCGCGGTATTCGGTCGGCGCATCAGGCTTGAGATCCCACATATCCTGATGCGACGGCCCGCCGCCGAGATGGATATTGATCAGCGCCTTCTTGGATGATCCAACGCCCTGCTCGGCTTCAGCGCGGAGCACATCGGCGAGCGTCAAACCACCCACGCCCATCGCGCCGACTTTGAGAAAATTCCGCCGCGACACGCGGTCGCAGTAACCCTTCTTACTTGCACCCAGGATGTCGAGCATGGTGTGCTCCTTTGATGAATTGGCAACAGACGGCATTCGGCGCCGCGCCTTACTTCACTCAATCAATGATTGAACAGGAATTCCTTGGTGTTGATGATTGCCCAGGCAATGTCTTCGTACGCCCAATTGACGTTCTTTTCGCCGTACTTCTCAATCACGCCCATGGCGATCTTCAGTTCTTCAGCGTCGGGATCGCGGGCAAAGGCGAGCTGGTACAACTGCTTGATGCGCTCTTCGTGAGGCGTGTTCTTGTCACGCGCGAGGCGCACTGCGCGGCCGCCGCTCAGTTTCGCCTGAATCTCCTTGCTGTTGAGCAGGTGCAAACATTGGGCGAGGTTGGCATCGCTGGTGCGTTCACATTCGCAGACACTTGAGCCTTCCGGCGCGCCGAATACGGTCAGGAAGTAACTTTGAATCCCACCGCGGTCAGGAATCTGCACCGCGCGGGTGCCTTGCGGCAGGCCGGTGAAACTGCTGGTCGTGTCGCAGAAATCGTCAATCGCATCGAGCAACACTTCGGCGTTCAGGCGGCGCGGGTAGTAACGTGAAAAGTTCTGCTTGTCGTTGGCGTTGTACTGGTTCGGCATCGCCGACAGTTGGTACGTCTTCGATTCGCAGATCGTCTTGATCAGTTGCTTCAGATCGAACTCGCTGTTGACAAAGTGGTAAGCCAGTTGATCGAGCAGTTCCGGATTGGTCGCCGGATTGGTCGCCCGCATGTCGTCTTCGGGGTCAACCAGACCGCGGTTGAAAAAGTGCTTCCAGTAGCGGTTGACCAGGGACTTGGCGAAGAACGGGTTGTTCGGCGCGGCCATCCAGTCCACCAGCGCGTGGCGGGGATCATCATCAGCGGAAAGATTCAACTGCCCGGAACCGAGCCCCATGGGCTTGAGACGTTCGCCGGTTTTCGGGTTGCTCGCAGAAGCGTCACCGCGGTCATGATAGACGCGAATTTCGTCCTTCATGCCGGTGTTTTCGCGCTTGACACGAGTGAAGAACGCGCTGAAGCCATAGTAGTCACGCTGCGCCCATTTCTCGAACGGGTGGTGGTGACACTTGGCGCATTGCAGGCGAATACCCAGGAACAGTTGAGCAACATCTTCCAGTTGTTCCTCCGGCTTGGTCACTTCACGATGCCACGTGACGGCCGGGTTGTTGGTCATGTCACCGGAAGCGGCGAGGACACCTCGGACCATTTCGTCATAAGGCTTGTTTTCGTGCAGGCTTTGTCGCAGCCAGTGGTGGAAGCCGAACGTGCCGCGTGTGTAGGTAGCCGTGCGGCGTTTGTTGCGCAGGATGGAACTCCACTTGTTGGCGAAGTAATCCGCGTAAGCGGTGGAGGAAAGCAACTCGTCGATGTATTTACTGCGCTTGTCGGGGTCTTTGTCGGCAACAAACTTTTCGACGCGTTCCGGTTGCGGCAGTCGACCGACCACATCCAGCGTGACGCGGCGAATGAACGTACGGTCGTCACACACTTCACTCGGCGGCATGCCGAGCATCTTCAGCTTCTTGAATACCAGTTCATCGATGAAGTTCTTCGGCTTGGGCAAGTTGTCCACCGGTGCGCCCAATGGAATGGTTGCACGGAAAACGGCGACCTTGGCTTGGTAACGCACCATGATGCCGACGTCGCCGGTCAGGTCCGTCACTTCGACCAGACCGGTGCTGTCCGCCTCAGCCATGTCTTTGTTGTTGGCTTCGTATTGCGCGGTGTTGGTGACGTCTTCGGTGGATCCATCAGTGTAAACAGCAATAACGGAAAGCTGCTGCTTGCCGTGCTTGCTCATGATGCGGTGATAAGGGAAGACCTCAATGCGATCGACGGTTGGCGCTTTGGGATCGCTCGGCGGCATGCCTTGTGCAATCCAGCGGCGGATCATGCGATAGTCGTGCGAGTCTTTCTTGAGCCGTTCACCGCCGCCGTGCGGAATCTGGTTAATCGCTTTCTGAAGGAACAGCGATTGGTCGGGCGCAGCAGGGAACAGGCGTCGCCCGCGTGATTCCTTAACCAGC
>JANQKH010000317.1 GCA_028281215.1 Phycisphaeraceae bacterium
CCATTGTGCTGCACCTGGTACAGCTCAAGCTGACTGCGAATGGTCTGAAGCTGCGAAACGACACTGCTGCCTTTCGCAGTTTCACTGGCACTGGTGAACTGCGGGATGACGATCGCGGCCAAGATGCCGAGAATCACCACCACGATCAGAATTTCGACCAGCGTAAACCCTGCTCGGATGCCTTTACGTGCTTTCATCGAACTTTCTCCTAGAAAAAAGAAACCAACCAACCCAAGTTTGTGAACAGGTCCACGCGACCCGCCACAGTTACGCTTGTTTTTCACGCCCCATTCGCTTGCCGCGAACCAGAGCACTGACTCAACGCACTTGAGATCGACCTTGGCTTGCGAGTACTTAACCGCATGATCGGGCAGATTCAAAATTGGCGACCGGATAACCGGTCGTGCCGGTTGTGCCGCCGTGTGCGATACTGAAATGAAACGATTCGACAAGAGACAATGCAAACCAATCGCGCGAACTTCTTCACGGAGCAAAAATGCCCAGATTCACTGACTGATACAGAACGACAAGACGAAGAGGTGACGCAAAACACAATGAACGTATTCAGTCACCGGGATCCAGCACGGCCATGAAGGCTTCCTGGGGAATGTCAACCGAACCGACCTTCTTCATCCGCTTCTTGCCTTCTTTTTGCTTTTCGAGCAGTTTTCGTTTTCGTGTCACGTCACCGCCGTAGCATTTTGCGGTGACGTTCTTGCGAAAGGCGCGAATGGTTTCACGTGCGATGATCTTGCCCCCGATCGCCGCCTGGAGCGGGATTTCAAACATGTGTCGATCAATCTTATCTTTCAACCGAACCAGCAAAGATCGGCCTCGCATTTCCGCTTTGTCACGATGCACGATGACAGACAACGCATCAACCTGCGTACCGTTAACCAGAATGTCCATCTTGCAAAGGCGGTCTGAACGAAACCCTTCGAGGTGATAATCCATCGTGCCATAGCCGCGCGTGATGGATTTCAGTTTGTCATAGAAATCGTAGATGATTTCCGCCAGCGGCAACTCGTAATCCAGAATCTGCCGGGTATCCGATAGAAACTGTTGCTTTTTGTAAATGCCGCGGCGGTTCTCGAGCAACTTCATCAGATCGCCAATGCAATCCTTCGGGGTGATGATCTCCACACTCACGATCGGCTCGCGAATCTCCTTGACGTGCGACATGTCCGGCAAATCCGCGGGATTGGTGATCTGCACAATCTCATTGTCACTGAGCAGAATCTCGTATGTCACCGTCGGCGCGGTCTGTACGACCTGAATGCCGCCTTCGCGTTCCAGCCGTTCCTGAATGATCTCCATGTGGAGCATGCCGAGAAAACCGCAACGGAAGCCGAAGCCCAGCGCGTCACTGGATTGCGGCGTGAACGTAAACGCCACATCGTTCACCCGCAGCTTTTCGATCTCATCACGCAACGCTTCATATTGCGTATCGCCGGCGGGATAAAAATCGCAGAAGACCATCTGCTGCGGTTCACGGTAACCAGGCAGCGCGGTCTCAGCGGGATGCGGATCAAGGGTGATGGTGTCGCCGATGTTCACATCGTCAAGGGTTTTGATTGCGCCAACCAGATAGCCGACTTCGCCCGCCTGCATTGATTCTTTCTGGCGGGTCATCTTGGGTTTGAACTTTCCAAGTTCCGTCGCTTGAAACGATCGTCCTGTTCCCATCATGAGAATCTTGTCATTCAACGACAAACGCCCGTTCTTTAGCCGGAAGTAAACGATCACTCCACGGTAGTCGTCGTATACGGCATCGAAGACCAACGCCTGGGTTTTGGCTTCGGGATCACCTTCGGGACCGGGCAAGCGTTCGCAAATCGCCGTGAGCAATTCATCGATGCCTTCACCGGTTTTCGCTGACGCGAAGACGCAATCTTCGGCCGGGATACCCAGCACTTGCTCCATCTCCAACGCGACTTCCTCCGGACGTGCCGACGGCAGGTCGATCTTGTTGATGACCGGAATGATCTCCAAGTTAGCGTCAATGGCAAGGTAAGCGTTGGCGACGGTCTGTGCTTCGACACCCTGTGTAGCGTCAACGATCAACAGGGCGCCTTCGCAGGCTTCCAACGCCCGGCTCACCTCGTAGTTAAAATCGACGTGCCCTGGCGTGTCGATGAAATTGAGCATGTAATCCTCGTCGCCGTGCTTGTAATTCACGGTGACGGCGGACGCCTTGATGGTGATTCCCCGCTCGCGCTCGAGGTCCATGCCGTCGAGCAATTGGTCCCGCATCTCCCGTTCGCTGATCGCGCCGGTGCGCTGAAGCATCCGGTCGGCAAGGGTGGACTTGCCGTGATCAATATGAGCGACGATACAGAAGTTACGAATGTTCATGGCGTTCCGGGATTAAGGTCGGGAATTCTAGCAAGGGGGCATGAACACCGCAGGTAGGCGGACGGGAAAGTCTGCCTCGGTTATTGGGGATCGAGCCAAGCGGAAGGCATTATTCGGCCGTCCATTTCAAGGCGGGCGCAATAGACGGACAGAACATCGACAGGGGTCAGCCTTCGCCTTCTCCGAATATGGCTCGGCCGACGCGCACCAGGTTCGCTCCTTCCTCGATGGCAATCTCAAAATCGTTGGTCATGCCCATCGAGAGGACGTTGAAGTGTTCCGAGACATACGATTGCAGTCGAATCTCCTCGAACAGTTCGGCCGTCCGGCGAAAGCATGACCGCACCTCATCCCGATCGTCGGTCAGGGGCGCCATGGTCATCAGGCCGCGCAGTCGCAGATTTAGCATGGTGTCAATCTGCTCGGCAAAGTGGGTGACGGCAGGGACGGCGAGGCCGAATTTTTGCTCTTCACCGCTGGCATTGACCTGTAAAAGGATCTCAATCGGCTTGGCGCGTTCGTCATCGCGCGAGAGATTGCGGGCGCCGATGGCGTGCAATTCCTCCGCCAAACGCAGGCTGTCGACGCTGTGGATCAACTGAACCAACGGCACCACCTGTTTCACTTTGTTCCGCTGAAGGTGCCCGATCATGTGCCAGCGGACCGACTGTTCCGCGGCATCGTCCGCCTCTTTGGCAAGGAACCGCTTGCGGCCGAGAAATTCTTCAAGCGTGGCAACGCGCTGCGACAGTTGTTGGACGCGGCTTTCCCCGAAATCGGTGTGCCCTGCTTCCACGAGGGTTCGGATCTGGTCCGGCGTGGCGGTTTTGGTCACCGCGACGAGCACGACGTCGGCAGCCGACCGCCCGCTTCGCGCAGCCGCTTCGCCGATACGTTCCTTGA
>JANQKH010000326.1 GCA_028281215.1 Phycisphaeraceae bacterium
AGTTTGTGGCGCCACACCGGTTCGGTCTCATCGCGCGACCAGCCGTACAACGCCAGGGCGTAACCCAGATGATAGACCAGCAGATGCGTGCGGCGATAAGTCTGCCAGCCGCCCATGACGCCGTTGTTCCATGCGCCGTCGGAGATCGCGGCGTTGGCGATCAACACACCGAAGCCGAACTGCACGGCCGTCAACTCCGCCAGTTGCAGGGCCTGTTGTTCATCATCGAATTCAAATGCATCATTCGGCCATGTCCACATCGCAAGTCGGCTGATCACACTCGACGCCACGTAGGCGGGGTCGGGTGTGATTTCGCCGGGAAGCCAGATGATCGCGACGCCTTGTTCAGCCAATCGTTCGGCCTCATCGTCCATGTCGGCCTGGGTTTCCGGCCGCGCGTCCTCGTACGTACCCACGGTGATCGCGGTGTGATCCAGTCCAAACCGCGGGCAACATTGTTCAAGCAGGTCCGTGGCGAACACGTCAAACGGTTCATCTTTCATCCGGTAGGCGTCATCGGAATCGATCGTGTCAGCGTTGTGAATGATGTCCGTGCCCAGTGCATTGCACAGCAACAGCCAGTTGTCTTCCAGCCACTTCTGATCGGTTGGGCCGACCGGGCATTTGAGTTTTTTCAATCGTCCGAACATGCGTGGCGTTGCCTCCTTCACGCGTCGGTTTGAATGGGCGGGTTGCCGTCCTGACCGGGAATGCCGCCCGGCCATGCGCCTGCGGCGCCTTTCATGCCGGCGGCGGATTCCAGCGGTTCCATGGTCGGATCGCTGAGCGTTTCCAACACGCGCTTGGCGCGGTCGCCTTGGCCGTCGATCAGCACGGCGATCGCTTCACGCAACGCTTTGAGACGGAAATCTTCTGGGGCGCCGGCCGATTCGTCCGCCGTGCGTTCGATGCGATCGAGAAACGCCGCAATGTCGATCACCTTCGCGCGGTGTTCCATGAAATAAAGATCCACCGCAGCCGACCGCGGCATGGGACACGTGGGGGTGGGGTCGCTCATGCCCGTATGGTAGTCGCAATGCGCGGGGATGAATGGGTGGACGTTGGCGGGACACCACAGATAATGTTGACTCACGCGCGTGCCATGGCCGGCATGTCCAGCCGTGAGCATACCCACGTGCGATTTCACGGCTGGACAAGCCGGCCATGGCACTTTCATTGATAAGGTTCACCGCTTGGCGTTGCTCGTGGCGGCGCCGCTGCCGAGGTGTTCGATCGCGGCGATCATCGTGTCGTGATCGATCGTGTGCACATCGACCGGCTCGCCGATGGCGCTGAGCATGGTGATGGTCAGTTGTCCGCCGAGGTGTTCGCGGAACTCTTCGAGGCCTTGCATTAGTTCGTCGGTTTCGCGCATCGCTTCGTCCCAAAGGTCGAAGCCCAACCCGTCCAGCAGGGCAATGATGCGGTCGGCGTCGCCCTGCGGCAACATGCCTATCATGGCGGCATAGGTGACGTCGAGCGCAAGGCCGATCGCCACCGCTTCGCCGTGACGCAAGCGGAACCAAGTCATCTGTTCGAGTTTGTGCGCCGCCCAGTGGCCGAAGTCGAGCGGTCGGGCGGCAGTCATCTCAAAGGGATCGCCGCCCTGCGTGATGTGTTTCATGTGCCAGACGGCCGACTTTTCAATGACCGGCATGGCGACCGCGTGGTCGCGCTCAATCAGCCCCTGCAAGCCTGATTCGATCTGCTCAAAGTACACACGGTCCTTGATGCAAGCCACTTTCACCGCTTCAACGAAACCGCAACGCCAATCGCGATCGCTCAACGTGCGCAGCATGTCTTCGTCATTGATCACCGCCCACGGCACAGCGAAGCTGCCCATGTAGTTTTTCTTACCGAACCCGTTGATGCCGTTCTTCACGCCAACGCCGGAATCAGCTTGGGCGAGTGTCGTGGTGGGAAAGCGAATAAGACGTACGCCGCGATGCGCGAGTGCCGCGGCCAGCCCGACTGAGTCCAGCACGGCGCCGCCGCCGATCACCACGACGTAACTCTGTCGGCAGATCGCCGCGTCGTGGACGTGACGTAGCATGTCTTCCAACCAGCGCGGCGCGTTCTTGGCATCTTCACCGCCCGGCACCAACTGGATGGGGCCGGTCATGACCATGCGGTCTCGATGGGCGGACACGTATTGTTTGATGCGCTGCGTGAGCGTGGCATCGGTGTGGGCGACCAGTTCATCGACAAAGAAAATCACCTTGGCCGGCTGACCCGCCACCGCCGGTTGCATCAGGTCAACCAGTGTGTGATTGTCCGACTCCAACGCCCCGGCTGTGAACCGCAGGCGGTGGGTGAACGGAACGGAAAAAGAGGCGTCATACTGCAAAGCCTGCTCCCTCGTGGCCGGCGAACCGGTGGACGTCAAACATCCCATTGTACGCTGCCGATGCAGGAACTGCATGGATAAAATGCCGGAGACCGTGGGGCAACAGTCATTCCTGCGTTTGCGTGCCTAGTCTGCACATTCCCGCGAAACGTGGGACTTACCAACCATTGCACTACAATGAAAATGGTAACGGACGACATTTGCTCATGACGGTGCGATCGATCCAACTTGCCTGCGTGGTGCTGCTGGGGTTGTGTGTGTGCGTGAGGGCGGACGCATCGACGACGATCAAAGAGCCTCGTATCACCGCGGACGATCGTGAGCACTGGTCGTTTCAACCGATCCGGCGAACGCCGCCGCCAAAGGTTGATTCCGATTGGCCGATCAATGCCATCGACCACTTCATTGCGGCCCGGTTGGAGAAGGCGGGATTGCAACCCTCGCCGCGCGCGGGCCGACAGATTTTGATCCGTCGTGTCACGTTCGATTTGACCGGTTTGCCGCCGACGCCGAAGGAAGTTGAAGCGTTCATCAATGACGATGCGCCCAACGCCTACGAAAAAGTAGTCGACCGGCTGCTTGCCTCGAAAGCGTATGGCCAGCGCTGGGCGCAACACTGGCTTGACCTGGCGCGCTTCGCTGAGACCGACGGCTTTGAGCATGACAAAACGCGAGGCGATGCATGGAAGTACCGTGATTGGGTCATCGATGTACTCAACGCCGATATGCCGTATGACCGGTTCGTGGCTTTGCAGATCGCCGGTGATGAAATCGAGGCCGGCAGGCATGCCGTCGCCACCGGCTTTCTTCTGTCCGGGCCCGACATGCCGGACATCAATTCACAAGCCGAACGACGCCACGTGCGGCTCAATGAAATCACCTCGACCGTCGGATCGGTCTTTCTTGGATTAACGATCGGCTGCGCGCAGTGTCATGATCACAAGTTCGACCCGATCAGCCAGGCGGACTTTTATCGCTTCCGCGCAATCTTTGAGCCGGCAGTCCCTGCGATGAAACGCGACAAGCCTGTCGGCATGACCCTGCGCGAAGACAAAGCCAACGCGACCGACAGCCGCGTCATGTTGCGCGGGCGATACGATCGGCCGGGCCCGGTGATTCAACCCGGTTTCATCCGTGTGCTTGCGCAAAAGGACGATGCGATTCGCGCGAACCATAAGGGCAACGCTTCGACGCGCCGCCGCGCGGCATTGGCCGAGTGGCTCACGCAGCCGAACCATCCGGTCACGACACGTGTGATCGTCAATCGTCTCTGGCACCATCACTTTGGCAAAGGATTGGTGGGCACGCCGAGCGATGTGGGTTTTATGGGCGATGCCCCGACGCATCCGAAATTGCTTGACTGGCTTGCGAGTGAGTTGCCGCGCAGAAAGTGGTCGCTCAAAGCGATGCACAAACTGATGGTGATGAGTGCGACCTACCAGCAGGCGAGTTCTGCGAAAGGCGCGGAGAGTCAGACCAATCCGAAATCCCCAATCCGAAATCCGAAATCGGTAGATCTACGCAATCGTTTACTCTGGCGGATGAATCGGCGACGGCTGGAAGGTGAAGCGATTCGCGATGCGATGCTGGCGTCGGCGAATGTGCTCAGCGATCGCACCGGCGGCCGAGGTGTCATGGCGCCGTTGCCCAAAAAAGTGCAGGCGACGTTGCTGCGCAATCAATGGAAGGTGGACGCCGATCCGGAGAATCACCGCCGACGAAGCATTTACCTGTTTGTTCGGCGCAACCTGCGCTATCCGTTATTTGACGTGTTCGATCGCCCGGATGGGAACCAGAGTTGCGCTCGTCGTGATCGCACGACGACGGCTCCGCAATCACTTTACCTGCTTAACAGTGCGTTCAGTTTACAGATGGCGCGCGAGTTGGCGGGTTATGTTATGAAGCACGCCGCCAACGACACGCGGCAGCGCATTCGCCTTGCGTTTGCCCGCACTCTCAACCGCGCGCCCAGCGACAGTGAAATGCAAAGCGCGATGGATTTCCTCGTCGACCAGACCACGCGGTTGAGCAAAGAGGGAAGGTCGGCCGACGAATTGGCATTGCCGGCCAATCTTCCGCGCGGCGCGGACATTTATCCCTCGGCCGCGCTCACCGACTTTTGCCTGGTGTTGTTCAATTTGAACGAATTTGTGTACGTGGATTAACGACGCGCTAACGCTTGCGACCCTGCGTCGTTACGACATGATCGAACCCCGCTTCGCTGATGCGCACGGTCAGCGTTTGTGCACCCTTGGCCAGTTCGGCCAACTTTGCTTTGTGCTCCGGCGTGTTCAAGCCATACGCCTCTAACATTTCGTCCGCTTTGGATAGATACTCATCGGGCGACACCATGAACAGCCACGCCGCTGGCGGGTTCGGCAGATCCGCGTTGCGATCGTCGCCGAACAGTTCGTAGAAATCGTGGTGATACGGATTGGATCGGCTGCCCGGTTCGCCCGTCGGCCGCACCGTGAACTGTCCGGCTTCCGGCGGACGAATCACGGTCGCTTGTCCAAAGTCGTAGCCACTGTATTCCTGCATGCCGACGTACCAGTCGGGAATGTGAATTACGACCTCCCCTTCGGTGCTGTGCTGTCTGATCGGATCAAACGCTGTCGCCATTTGCATGCGCGACGTGGTGAACGAATCGTGAAGGCTCGGAAGCCACAAGAACACCGATATACCGATGAGCGCCGTGCTCACGCCGACGCCCGCCCAGCGTTGCCACGCTTCTCGCTTCTGTTCACACAACCATGCAATCATCGCACCCAGTCCCATGCTCAGCCCGAACATGGCCGGCCAAAGGTAGCGCGGAGCGAAAAAATGTTTCTGTGAAATGATCGGAAAGCTCAGCCACGACACGAGCGACACCATCGCCATGAGCAGTACGAACCGCCCTTTGCCGCGCATGGCGACGTATACGAAGCCGATCGTGGCGACAAGCCAGAGCAACGCACCCCACCACAGCGGGACGTTGCCGGATAACTCGGTGATGACGCCTTGGATGGATGCCATCAAGTCAGGTTCTTCGATGTGTTCAGACCGCCCGCCGCGGTTCATCAGGACAATCATTTTGCCGATGCCGGTGAGCGCCCAACTGGTCAGGTAGACAAACGAAGCGACCGCCGCGCCGCCGATGATGTGCAACCCGGCGCCGCTGCGGCGTGCCAGTTCGAACAAGCCCATCGCGCCCACCCACAATCCGATCGCTAGCACGGTGAACAGCGACTGCGTCTGCGTTGCGTGCATGAACATCCAGCACGTGCCCAGTAGCCACCACCGCCAATCAAGCCAGTTGATTTTGCGATCGCTTGCGCGGTAGACCGCCGCAGCCGCGACAATCGTGGTGAGTATCGTCCAGAACGACTGATGTCCGTACATCCGCGCGTTGCGTGTCCATTCCACCATGAACGGATTCGCCGCGAGCAACAGTGCGCTGATTACGGCGACACGCCAACCCACGAATCGCGCGAGCAGCAAATAAAACAACAACACCGACATCGCCCCGTATGCCGCCGACGGTACACGCATTGCCAACCCGGA
>JANQKH010000380.1 GCA_028281215.1 Phycisphaeraceae bacterium
GTAGGAGTCCGGGCAGTGTCTCAGTCCCGATGCGGCGGGTCATGCTCTCACACCCGCTACCCGTCTTAGACTTGGTAGGCCGTTACCCCACCAACAATCTGATAGGACGTTCCCCGCTCCCCGGGCGATAAATCTTTGCTCCAGACGCCATACGACGCTAGGAGGTTATAAGGTATTACCAACGGTTTCCCGATGCTATCCCTTACCCGGGGGCACGTTAGAAACGCATTACTCGCCCTTTCGCCACTTTAATAAGAACCGAAGTTCCGTTCTCGTTCGACTTGCATGTTTTAGCCATGCCGCCAGCGTTCGCGCTGAGCCAGGATCAAACTCTTCAATTTGATTCGTTACTAACAGCCCTTGCGGACTGGTCGTTTCGAGAAAGAAGGTTCGACCTGTTAAACCCATTGTGTTGTGAAGCACAATGAGCCGGTCCCGACCGAGTTTCCGCCGCCAAGTTTCCAAAGCGACTTCCACCAGATCGCCTCATGACAGGCTAATGTCAATGAGGATCTATGCTCAACAATTCTTCTGAAATTGATCAGGCATCACATGAGAATGTTGAACCCAATAATCACTTGCGTGATTGGGGGTATTACCGGCTGAACGGATCGGATGCAATCCAATCCAGACGGCCACATTCTCGTAGCATTCCCAACTGTTCACTTGTCAAAGATCAAACACCATGACCGTCCATGTGGACGCACGGCGGCGGGCCCTACAGGCCCAAATCAAACGTCTCGCCCAAAATGGCACGAGCAACGCATGGTACTAACCCATTTCTGATTGTCAAGTTCACGCTGGCTTTCCACACCTGCGAGGCAGACGGCAGGCCCAGCCAACGCGGCATGCCAAAAGCGGAGAGCTATTAAACACACGGAATCTTCACATGTCAAGTCGCACGCTCAATGTGGATGTTTTGGGCAAAAAACCCAAATCCGCCAACCCAGAAACCCACTCTTACCCCCGCCAATTGACGACCACTCGGTTCATCGGCCCGGTCCCGGCTGATCGCCGAATCAGTTGACGTTGCCCAGACGCAGGACTAATCTTCCACCTCGGATTCAGCCACAGAAATCATTTGGCCGAAGATTGATCTGGAATCGGCGTTTTCGGCCGATCCTTCGCAATTTGAGTAACCCAGCCACCTTAGCTCAGTGGTAGAGCAGGTCATTCGTAATGAACAGGTCCGGGGTTCAAATCCCCGAGGTGGCTTTTCCGATCCACGCGACTTTCGCAGCCTACAATTGATTCCCCCCCCCGCCACCGTAGCTCAATTGGCAGAGCAGCGGTTTTGTAAACCGCAGGTTGTCGGTTCGAGTCCGACCGGTGGCTTTAAATCAGTCATGTCTTTCTTGTGTGAAACCAGCACGTTTCGGTTTCAGGCGCACTTCACCTCCCTCGACGTAGCGATTAGGATTTGAGTCCGGCCAATTCGGATTCACGAGACGACATGCAACTCATACTGAAACACGATCGAGCCACGAGTTTTCTCATTCTCCTTGCTGTGCTGAATGTGACCGGTTTCGCACAGGTCGAAAACAACCGTCCAACAACGCCTGAGTCGACAGCGCCGACACTGGAAACCGTCACCGCGAAGCTCAAGGCGATTGAAGAATCGAAGGACATCGAGGATTCACTCAAAGCCAAGCTCCTGGATCTCTACCGACTGTCACAAAGCCGGCTGACCGACACCAAGCAACACACCGCCAATGCGGCGGCCTTTTCCAAGGCCATCGAAACCGGCCCGGCCACGGTCAAATCCATCAACGATCAACTCGACAAACCCCAAGCCGATCCGTTGAAAACACTGGCTATTCCATCAAAGGCAACGTCGAAGGAAATCCAAGGCGTTCTTGCGAATGAACAGGCGGCGCTCGCCGCAATAAAAACACAACTGGCCGACCTCGACAAACGGCTGCAAGAACAACAATCGCGTCCGACCGAAGCACGGCAGCAAATGACCGACGCGAAGCAGAAACTCGTCGAGATCGACAACGACCTGAAAGCGCCGCCTCCATCTGGTGAATCGCAGATGCTGACTGAAGCGCGGCGTACGGCATTGCTTTCGCGGCAGTTGGCGCGGACAAATGAGATTGCCATGCTCGAGAAGGAGTTGCTCAGCCACGATATTCGCTTGCAACTGCTCACCGCCGAAAGGCGCGTCGCCACGCGCGAACAGACTTCGATCGAGGCCCGAATCAAAACGGTGGAACAACTGTTCCAAGAAAAGCTTGTGGAGGAAGTCGGACAAGCCCGGCTAGATGCGGAGCGCGCGTTGGCCGGAGACGTTGGAAAAATACCGGCGATCAAGGTGCTCGCGCAGCGCGTGATCGATATCGGCGACCAGGTTTCGACACTCGCGCCTACAACAGCAGCGGCGAAAAGCGATAGCCAACGGTTAACCGCTCAGCTTGACCAGATTTCCAAGGATTTTGAGTACGCGCGCACCACGATTGGTGAGGTCGGCCTTACGGAGGCATTGGGCGTCCTGTTGCGCGATCAACGCCGCAACCTTCCAGTCTTGAAGACTTCCCGTAAATCGCGGGCGGAGCAAAGCGAGAAGATCAGTGACATTCGCCTCAGTTTGCTCAAGATCGATGAGAAACTGCGCGAACTGTCGGATCAGGACGGGCAACTGACTCAGATCATGGAAACCGTCAATGTGCCGGAATCCGAAGCGGACCGCGTGGAACGAACTGTGCGCACCCTGCTCAAACATGAACAGGATGTGCAGACCAAACTGGCGGGCGCCTACCGAGGCTACCTTGCCGAGTTGGACAACGTCCAACGCAAACAGACGCAGTTGGAGGAGAAAGTCGAGTCGTTCGCCTCCTTCCTCGACGACCGGTTGCTCTGGATACGAAGCAGCTCGGCGATCACGACACAAACCGCGATGGACGTTCCACACGCATTCGGCTGGATGGCCTCGCCGCGCAATTGGTCGAACGCGGGCTCGGTCTTCGTCTCCGATGTCGCGCGCATGCCCGTGCCGGCCGTCTTGGTTGCCGTGGTGATCGGAATACTAACTGTGTGGCGACGCCGACTGTTCATCCGACTTGATGTGTTTGGCGGTCTGGTCGGCCTGCCCTACGCCGACCGGTTTTCACTGACTGCCAAAGCGTTATTGATCACACTGCTGCTGGCGCTGCCGATACCAGTGCTTCTTGGTTATGTCGGTTGGCGTTTGCAGCAGACGCCGAACACGTCGGAATTCACAAGTGCTGTGGCAATCGCCCTGCCGATGATTGCGTGGCTGTATTTGACCATGAAGTTCGTCCATCTTCTTTGCCGGTCCAAAGGCACGGCTGAAGTCCATTTTCATTGGGACACGGGCGCGGTTGCGACCTTTCGGAAACACTTGCGTTGGTTGATTCCCACGCTGACCGTCTTCGCCTTCGTGACCGCGGTCATGGAAGAGCAAACCAACAACGCCTACCGGGACAGCCTCGGCCGGCTGACATTTATCATTCAGATGACAGCGATCACTGTCTTCGCCGCGTGGGTGTTGCATCCGAGGAAGGGCATTCCACGCAACCTGATCGCCAGCCATCCCGAAAGCTGGGCGGCGCATCTTCAATACATCTGGTACCCGCTCAGTGTGATGGCCCCCGTCGCCATGATCATCCTGGCCATCACGGGCTATTACTACACCGCGGTGCAGTTGAGTGAGCGATTGGCGGCGATGGTCTGGATGGTCGTCGCCGCACTCGTGCTCTACGCGGTGATTGCGCGCTGGCTGATCACAACCCAACAACGGCTGGCGACGGAGCGCATGCGGCGCGAGCGCGAGGCTGAGGTCGAGGCGCAAAAGGCTGCTGCCGATGCGGCCCATTCGCCTGCAGGCGAAGGCGCGCCGGCGAGTCTTGCATCGGTCACCAACGTCAAAGATCACGCGATCGACTTTGAAACGATCGAAAAACAGACCCGCCGCATCGTGCGAACACTGATCGGCTGGTCGGTGGTGGTCGCCACCTGGTTGATCTGGTCCGATGTGTTGCCTGCCCTGACGCTGCTCGACGATGTCAAACTCTGGGATTACACCGTTGTCAGCGACGGCCAGGAAAAGTTCATCCCGGTCACCCTGACCCACTTGGCGCTGGCGATCGTCCTGATCATCATCACCTTTGTGGCGGCCAAAAACATTCCAGGCGTGATCGAGATTGCCCTGTTGCGGCACCTGCCGTTTGACGCCGGAAGCCGATACGCAATCTCCACCATCGGCCAATACATCATCGCCGGCGTCGGAATCGTCGCGGCCTTTCGGACCATCGGCATCGGTTGGTCCTCCATCCAGTGGCTGGTCGCCGCGCTCGGCGTCGGGCTGGGATTCGGCTTGCAGGAAATCTTTGCGAATTTCATCTCCGGCATCATCCTTCTGTTCGAGCGCCCCATTCGTGTCGGCGACGTCGTCACGATCGGTGACGTGACCGGCGTGGTGTCGCGCATCCGCATCCGCGCCACCACCATTACCAACTGGGAGCGAAAAGAACTGATCGTTCCCAACAAGGAATTCATCACAGGCAGACTCCTGAACTGGACGCTGTCCGACACCGTCAATCGGATTCAAATCGTCGTCGGCGTCGCCTACGGGAGCGACACGCAAAAGGCACGAGACCTTCTCCTGCAAGTGGCGGACCAGCATCCGCTGGTCTTGAAAGAGCCGCCTTCCGTCGCCACGTTTGACGGGTTCGGCGACAGCACCCTCAACATGACCTTGCGGGCCTACATCCCCTCTCTGGATGACCGCTTGAAAGCCATCGATGAACTGCATCGTGCGATCGATGAGACATTCAAACAACACAACATCGAAATCGCCTTCCCGCAGCGCGACATCCATGTCCGTTCCCATTACGGAAGCGATGCAGTGAAATCCGCAAAAGATGAACCGCATCAACAGGCCGCTTTTGCAGAAGATGAACTCTTCGGGTCATGATCGATTCCCAATTCTCGACATTCAACGGCAAGTGCGCAGTTTTCCAAAGCATTTGTCACGCAGCGCGGCCGTCACGCCGGAGGTGGCCACATCCGGCGCCGCAACCCAATTGATGCCGTCGCTGGAATACATGCGACCCGGATGCGCTTCGCCGAATGCCTGGGCCTTCAGATTCTCATCGCCTTCCAGAATCTTCTTCGCGTGGTCACTGAACTTCATGTAATAGCCGGCAAAGCGTTCGTCCTCATTGCACTGCCCGCAACTGAAGTAATAAACGCGCACGCCGTCGTTGCCCCACGGGCTTTCGATCGGTGGAATCTGTCGGCTGGCTGCGCGAAAGGGGCGCTTCTCCACGACATCGAAATACCACGCTTCCGACTCCGCCGTCCGCTGCGGTTCTGATCCGCCGAACATCATCCATGCGAGCACGAGCAGAACGATCACCGCGCTCGCCGCGCCGATGTGTTTCTGATGATTGTCCATCCATTGCCGCAAGGGTCAGACTCGCAAATACAGGCTTGCAGATCACGAAGTGCCAAGAGCGATCAGTGAGACTTGTTGTCGTTGTTCCATCGCCGACGCAATGCAGGGTCGTTCGCGCCGGTGTTGGAGTGATCGAGATAAGGCTCCGGGTTAATCCACTCGGTGTGGGCGTCGCCGAACACCACATACGCCCCGCCGTGGTGCCGTGTCGCCGGTTCCTCGCCGGGCACGTCTTCATCGATGAAGTGATCCCAGACGCCGTCGACGAGACTGTCGGAGATGAGCATGAAATTCGACGGCGCCACCACGGTGGCCGAAGCGACCTCGCGGCCGGCGAACGGATCGCCGACGCCCAACGATGCGCCGGACGCATTGCGAAGCCCGGCGTTGGTGCCGTCGTTGTTGTGCCCATAACTGAACGACCACGACCCGCTGCCGCCGACCCTTCGTCGCACTTCGTCGGCAGCGTAACCCCACTCGGCCGGCAACCCGCTGCCCAACGTCACTTCCCACTTCGCTTCCCTCGGCGCTTCGGGGCAGTAAAACACGTCGGTGTTGCCGTTGGTGTATTGCCGGATCACCGCTGGCCAGACGGCATAGCCGCCGAGATACGAAGGCGGTAAATACCGTTCATCGGTCGCATAACCACGCGAACCGAGACCAATCTGATGCAGGTTGGAATTGCACATCGCCTCACGGGCGTACGTGCGTCCCTTTTGAATCGCCGGCTGAAGAATCGAAATAATGATCACAATCAACGCCACCACCGCCAGCATCTCCGGAATGGTGAACGCGTGTTGTTGTCGATTCACCCGCAAATCCGAATTCCTTATTGGGTCTCCATATCGCATCGGTCATCCTCTCAACCCACATGACTGATCCGAATCCCCTGACAGTGGGAAGCTTATTTATTCGGCAATTTCATAACGGACCTATCATAACACGTCATACACCCAGCCAATTGGCCGCGCCTTATCCGTCGCCTTCAAATGCTTCCAGCGCCTGCTCGATGGTGAACGCCCCTTCGTACAGCGCTCGTCCAATGATCGCGCCCTGCACCGGCAAACCGCGCAACGCACGCAAATGATCGAGCGTGCCCACGCCACCCGACGCGACAATCGGCGTGTGCGTCGCCTGCGCCATGTCGCGCGTGGCGTCCACGTTCGGACCCTGCATCGTGCCGTCGGTGGCGATGTCCGTATAAACGATGGCGGCGAGCGGCCAGTCGCTGACCTTGCGGGCGATGTCAACCGCGTCGACTTCCGTGGTTTCCTCCCAGCCGCTGACTGCCAGTTTGCCTTCGCGGGCGTCGAGGCCGAGCACCAGTCGGCCACGGTACGTCGGGTTGCCCATCAGCGATTCAAACCACTCCCAGTTCCGCAACGCCGCGGTACCGAGAATCACGCGGGTCACACCAACCTTCAGCAGTGCATCAATGGACGCTTCATTGCGCACACCGCCGCCGACTTCGACCTTCAAATCCGTCTCCGCACAGATACGCCGGATCTCTTCCAGGTGCACCATCCTGCCGGTCCGTGCACCGTCCAGATCAACCACATGCAGCCACGTCGCACCGGCGTCGGCAAAGAGTTTGGCCTGATCCAGCGGATCATCGCCATACGTCTTCTGCTGGTCGTAATCACCCTGGTGCAGGCGGACGACCTGATGGTCTCGCAGATCGATCGCGGGGAAAAGATGCATGGGCACGGTTCTCAGTGGGGTCAACGGGCCGATGAAGCTACACAGGAAAGGTTGTGCGGCGGGCCCAAGAAGATACCCAACCCCACCAAAAGTGCCAGCAAACCGGCTCGGTCGAGACCGGTCGATGGCGTGTCGTACGACTTCTGAAGCACCCATGACTTTCGATCTATCGAGCAAGTTCATGGTGTCCCGTCTGTTCAGCCCTGACACGCCACCCCCTCCTCCTGACACACGGAATCGCTTGTAAAATATGAAATGACAAAGCTTTGCGGCACGCCCCAGGGTTTTCCCTCTGACATCTGTTCGCCATATGTTGAACATCCGTAAGCTATTTTTAACAATGGATTTATAGCCAAAATCAGGGTTTTCCCCCTGACACGGGCCTGACATCACAGCACACCCCGCTTGGAGACGGGGAAGCACCCACCGATAGGTATTGCCGCCATGCATCGAGTGCCTGTGGCAAAGACTTGGCGTGCCACAACGGGCCGCCTGAATCGGAGGACTGCGCGTTCGGTCATCGCCGGTGGAACCCCCCATCGAACTCAACCCATTGAGCCGCCGCATCCATCGGATTTCGCCAAGAATGATGCACCATAAAAGCCCCCAAGACAGGCCGCGCCGTTGCGAAGCGCGGAATCGAACGATTG
>JANQKH010000441.1 GCA_028281215.1 Phycisphaeraceae bacterium
GCCAGCCGGCTCGCTTCAGCACACGCGGCGCCCGCCACCAACCGGCGAGGGCCCGGCCGGCTGGGACGCCCGCGTGCATTGTGTCGGTCAGCCCGGCGTCCAACGCAGCCTGTTGCAGCGCATCACCGCCGAGCAACATGGCGGCCTGGTCCATCGCGCCAAGCCGACCGAACGCGTCAGCCATCATCGCCATTGTCGTCGGACAAGCCTGCGAACTGGCAGCGTCGATCAAATGCAACACACGCATGGTGCGAGAGAATAGCGAAATCGGGGCGGTGTCGGGTGTGAAAAAACGTTCTGCCACTGACAGCTTGTCTGCCAGTGCAACGATCGCACGGTCAAAACACTGGCAGACAAGCTGCCAGTGGCACAAGACTTTCAGTGTGTCAGTAGCCCCGGGCTTCCAATTTTTTATGCACCATCGCGGGCGTGACGAAACCAGAGCCGCCCGATGTCGGTCGGATCAATTGCCTGCATTCAGACCCGTATCGGGCAGATGCTTGTAGAAAATTTCGGCGACTTTGCGCGCGGTGAATTCGGCGAGTCTGCCTTGAAAAGCCTTGAGTTGCTGGTCGGCGTTGATGCCGTCCATCACACGTTCACGCATGGCCGCGGTCATCACGTAGCCGCCTTTGAAGATGGGCAGTTTCGAGCCGTTCAGTTCCGCGTTCTCCGGCGGGAACAACCGTTTGCGGCTGGCGACGTCGATCACCTTCACCAGCACGGTTGCTTTGGGTTGAATCATGCCGGGCTCGGCCATGTAGTTCACCGAGCGCACGTGCACGTGAATCACCTGCTGCGCGCCAACGTCGCGACCGATCACGTCCACCGCCTGTTTGGCGAACTTCTTGCCCAACCCGTGCCGCAAATCGTTGACCTTCTGCTGGCTGACGACCGATTGGAGCACTTCCTTGTCGGTCAGATGGCTGCCGGCCATCGAGGCGATGTCGACGCTCAACTGTTCTGCCCCAAACTGGCGCGAAGGATCGTCAACAAGAATGACGGTCGGCCGATCCTGCAACTTGTAAACCGCCGGGATGCTGTCATCCTTCAAGGCATGAGCGATAAAACCTGCCGGCGCGCAACCGGTCAAGGCCAACGAGCCGAGCAGAAGCAAAGCGAACGCGGTCAGTGTGATCGGGCGATGCGTCATGGGTTCACCCTTTCGTATTCGTAATTGTGGAACAGACCGGCGGTGATGTAAGCGAACTGTTTGAGCGTGCCGAGTTCGATCGTTTCCCGGTCGGAATGCAGCAGACCGATGGAACTATCCTGCGGGTACATCACGTGCACGACCTTGCTGTAAACGAAGTTGTCCGGATTGTCGGCTTCGAGTTCGGCGACGCTGACCCGCGCCGCGATGTTGCCCCGCCACACATGCCGGTTGCCGGGCTCGTGCACGTCGTATTGCGTGAGGCTGATGTGCACGATGCGTTCGACCTTCAACGCTTCGAGCAGTTCGCCGTAGGGCAGCGTGATCCAATGAGGGTTTTGTTTTTGATATGCGACGATGTCGTCGGGATTGATGACCTTGACACCGGGTACGTGCACGTTGATCCGCGCGGTGACGGCTTTGCACACATCCAACTGCGCATCAGGGAAGTGCAATTGCGTGCCGGCGTTGGGTACGACCAGCACGGCAATCGATTTGTCCTTCAGGCCCAGGTACTCGGCTTCGACCTTGACGGTGGTCACCGCCGGCGCCAAGCCGCGCGAGACGTAGTTGAACACATTGCAGCCACCCAGGCACAAGGTCATGGCGATCGCGGCCAGAAAAAGGGGCAATCGAAGCGTTGCAGAACGAAGCATTGCAGAGCGGAGCGTCATGCGCTGATTCCTTGATAGGTCACGATTTTGTAGATCCACGCGCCCATGACGAGCACGCCAAAGAGAATGATCACCTTCGGCTGCCAGACCACGCGGAAGATCGGCAGCAGGCTGATGCCCGTCACCATGGTGTATGCGGCGATCAGGCAAATCATGGCGGACACGACGGCGAGCACCGCGCCGGCCGGCTGCGTGATGAACGATTCAAGCAGGTTGCCTTCGGCGGCGTGCGCGAAGGAGGTGGTCATCCCACACGTCGCGCAGGGCATGCCGGTCCGTTCGACGAATCCGCACGCCGCCATGCCCAGTTGCGTGTGTGTGCCCAGACCGGCCGAGTCCGGCGAGACCCACGCCGCGATGCCGAGCACCGTCGCCGTCGGCGCGAACAACAGCAGGCCGATCATGCGGTTGGTCCAGTTGAACGGGGATGACTCGGCTGCGCTCATAGGGGTGTCGGGAGCGTGGTCGGGAGCGTGGAATGCACAGCGTCAGGCGGGCTTCGACTTCTTAATAGGGTACGTGCCATGAAAGGTTCAGGCAACGCGGGCGGTTATCAGAATCACCCCTTGCCCCGCACACGAACATCATCCCGCGTGATCTCAATCGTCACACCGTTCTGAAGTTCCACCACGCGATGCCCGCCTTCGCGGTCGCGGATGAGGCTCACCACCTGCCCCAGCGTGCGATGGCCCAGCGTGTCCGGTCCAACGTTCGCCCGCATGCACAACCGGCGCAGCAGTTCGATCAGCACCACGTCCGGCATGTCGCGCGCCTGTTCGCGCGAGACAATCTGCTCGCCGGCCACGCTGTTATCCACGAACCGTACGGCGGCGTCGGTCGACGATTCGATCAACCGCGATACATCGCTGAAGTGATCGGTCAGCGTCACCATACGTTCGGCAAGTTGCGGATTCAGTTCGTGTAAGTGAGGCAACACATCCCGCCGAAGCCGGGCGCGGACCTTTGACAGATCGCTGTTCGTGTGGTCTTCCCGCCAGTTCTGGTCAAGTTCGAGCAGGTATTGCACGACGGCGGTGCGATCGAGTTGGAGCATTGGGCGAATGACGGTGATGCCGGATCGCGCATCGACCTCGCGCCGCCAAGCAATGCCGCGCAGACCGGCGACGCTCGCCCCGCGCAACAAGCGCATCAGGATGGTTTCCGTCTGATCATCACCGTGATGGGCGGTGACGATCGCCGACGCATCCGCCTCGCGCGCCATGTCCGCCAGAGCGGCGTAACGGGCTCGCCGGGCGGCGTCTTCCAGGTTGCCCTCAGTCGACGACAGGTCCAAGTCCCGGCGAAGGCAGGGCAGATTGTGCTCCTCGGCGAGCGAGGCGGTGAACGCGGCGTCCGCCTCGGCGTCGTCCCGTAAATGATGCTGCACATGCCCGACCGTGAGCCGCAACTGCCACTGCCGACGGCCGGCCAGGACCGCCATCGCCCGCAGCATCGCCACGGAATCAGCCCCGCCGCTGACCGCCAGCAGCAACCGTGAGCCCGGCTCAATGTCACAGCGAGCACGCAATGCCGACGCAATCGTTTTGACGAAAGGGTGCTTGTGGCCGATATTGCCTGTTGAGGGCATCGTTTGATCATACACCTTTCAAACTGGCTGGTTTTCTTGGGCGCCTTTGAAGCGAAGGATCTCATCCCCGCCGGCGCCATCACCATGATCGCCGCCGGTCTGCTCCTGCACTATCGCAAGAAGAAAGCCAACCTGTCGCACAACCGCATGACGCCCCACGAGGAACTTGAACGCAACCGTCGCATGCGCGGCGTCCGGGGCGACCTCGAAGACCTCATGGTTGAAATCGAACAGCTTGCCAAACGCTTCGGCAACCAGCTCGACGCCAAGACGATTGAACTGGAAGACCTGCTCCGCAAAGCTGATCAGCGGCTTGCTCAACTCGAACGCATGTTGGAGCAGGCGGAAGAGGGCGCGAACGCAAATCTTTCCAATTCCCCCAACACATCGCCCGTTGCCCTGACCGATACCGTGTCCGAACCGGAGCCCGAACTGCCCGACGATCCCCTCGCCCGCAGCGTTTACAAGCTGGCCGACGACGGCATCGAACCGCCCGACATCGCCCAGCAACTCGGTGAACACATCGGCAAAGTCGAACTCATCCTCGCAC
Source organism: Phycisphaeraceae bacterium (assembly GCA_028281215.1). Lineage (GTDB taxonomy): Bacteria > Planctomycetota > Phycisphaerae > Phycisphaerales > Phycisphaeraceae > JANQKH01. Next base: position 3,966 of record JANQKH010000441.1, read on the forward strand.
TCCGCCGCACAGGGTGAGTTTGCGCCTGTCGCCCCAGAGGTTGCATTTTCCCTCGTTTGCGCTACCCTTCCTGACCAATCCCACTCACTAGAAGGTGTCGCTATGTTTCAAGGCGCGTTTACCGCGATGATCACGCCGTTCCGTGACGGTCAGGTCGATTACGACCGACTCACCGAGCACGTGCAGTTCCAGGTCGAGCAGGGCATCGACGGCCTCGTGCCCGTCGGCACCACCGGTGAGTCGCCCACGCTCAGTCATGAAGAACATCGCAAGGTCATCGAACACGTCGTCGCGCAAGCCAAGCAGGCCGGTGACGCCGCGGGCCGCAAGGTGCCCGTCATCGCCGGTACGGGTTCCAACTCCACGCAGGAAGCCATGGAGTTGACCAGGCATGCCAAAGAGGTCGGCGCCGACGGAGCGCTGATGGTCAATCCCTACTACAACAAGCCAGGGCAGGAAGGCCTCTACC
>JANQKH010000501.1 GCA_028281215.1 Phycisphaeraceae bacterium
CTTCAAGCCGGTGCAGAATCTGTTCCATTGTCAACTTCTGCTCGAACGGCGCGGCGCGCATCTGCTTGATCAGCCGCGGACCGGTGATGACTTCCCGCACGATGCGCAGGTTGGTCGGCTTCACGTCAGCCGGAACGCCAGTGAGCAGTTCATCCAATCGATGCCCAAGCGCCTCGAACAACGACGGCACCCGCGCGCCGGCCTCGATCGTGGCCTGTTCCATCGATTTGGCGAACAACTCCAACTGCGAATTCTCGTATCGCTCATTTAGTTCGCATCCCTTCCACGAAACGATGGCGAATTCGTCCGACCCGAAGTGCCGGCGAAAGTCCTCGTATTGTTCCGTTTCAGGAATGCCTTCCGGCAACCACTGCTTGATGTTGTTGTTGTTGGTCTGCTCAGCCTTGATATAACCCCAACCGATGATCGGCGCGAAGATCAACAGCAGCAGCATGAAAAGCGTCCCATGCCGAGCGTAGTACGTCGGTGGGGCGGCACGGGTGATCTTGGTAACGGATTTGGGCGACATGGAACGCAGTGACGGCAGGATCAGCAGGTGTGAGGTTGGTGCATGGTCGCTAAGATCATAACTTCCTCGGCGAATCGTTCATGCCGGGACGCTTCGAGACGAATGGGTTTGTAACGCCATGTCCCAAACGCCGCACGCCACGGATGCCGAATCCCGCATTGCCAGCGCTTATGCTCCGAACCTGTTCCGCCGCTGCGGGCAGGTATTGATTGACCGCTTAGCGAAACATCTGCACGATGTTGGCGATTCAAAACTCAACGTGCTGAACTGGAACTCACCGCAGGAGAATCTCGAAGCTGCCAAAGCGCTGCTGAATGAGTCCGCGAATCCTTCCGCATCGGACCCCAAAGAAGATCCAACCGCGCGCGTACTGCAACTGGCTGATACGATCCTGCAACGGCAGCACAATCTGCACGATCCGCGTTACATTGGCCACCAGGTGCCCCCGCCGATTCCCGCCGCGGCTCTATTCGAGGCGATCAGCGCACTGACCAATCAAGGCATGGCGGTCTACGAAATGGGGCCTTGGGCCACCGCGGTCGAAGCCGCCATCGTCGAGGAGCTTGGCGAAGCCGTTGGCTTTGAGCCCGGCCAATTTGCCGGCGTGGTGACCTCCGGCGGATCGTTGGCGAATCTGACCGCCTTGTTGTCGGCCCGCAACCGCGCCCTGCCGAAAGGTTGGCAATACGGGTTATCCCAACCTTCGATGCCGTTGCCTGTACTGGTCACGCACGACGAAGTGCACTATTCGGTCGTGCGAGCGGCAGGCGTGTTGGGCATCGGCGCCGACCACGTTTTACGCTGTCGCGTTGATCGTCAGCGTCGTATGGATCCCGCAGATCTTGATCAAACCCTTGCACAGCTTCGATTGCAATCCACGCCGATCATCGCCGTCGTGGCCGCCGCTTGTTCGACGCGAACCGGTGCGTTCGATCCACTGGAAGACATTGCCGATGTCTGCGCCAAACACAAAGTGTGGCTCCACGTCGATGCCGCGCACGGCGGCGCGGCTTGTATGAGCACCCGGCATCAACACCTGGTCGCCGGTTTACACCAGGCGGACAGTGTTGTCCTGGACGCCCACAAGATGCTTTTTGCCCCGGCGCTGTGCACGTTCCTGTTCTACCGCGATCCATCCAACCGCTTCGCCGCGTTTCAACAGGATGCCTCCTATCTTTTTGGTGATGATGTGCCGCCGGAATTTGAGAGCGGACTGGCGACCATCGAATGCACCAAGCGTGCCGCGGTTTACGGGCTATGGGGAACGTGGATGTTGTTTGGCAAGCAACTATTCAGCGATCTGGTGGACACGACGTTTGACCGTACGCAACAGTTTCACCAGATGCTCGTCGACGCCGACGAATTTGAACCGCTGCACGAACCGCAATGTAACATTCAGGTGTTTCGCTATCTGCCTGAATCCATTCGCGCCGCATCGCCCGAAACCATCGGTGCGTTTCAGTTGGAACTTCGCAAACGCCTCGTGCGCAGCGGGCAGTTCTACATCGTGACATGCAAAGATGAAGGTATCCCGGCCTTGCGGACGACGGTGATCAATCCATTGACAACGTGCGACACCCTGCAGTCGCTGTTGGACGCCATTCGCGAAACGGGGCGATCAATTATTTGACGTTTCCGGGCGCGGATTCACCGGGCGAAGCGCATCGTAGCGATCGTCCGGTCCCGCGCTGGTTTCACGCCGCAGATCATTCGCCGACGCTGCCTCAGGCAGTTGATCCAGCGGCGCAACTTCCGGCCGCACTTCCACGTCCTTCAATTTCTTGAATTCGTCCAGCGCCCTGGCGAGCGAGTTCGTGCCGATGTGCAACGGCGCTTCG
>JANQKH010000503.1 GCA_028281215.1 Phycisphaeraceae bacterium
CCTTTTGCCAAATAATTTGCCCCGTATCCGCGTTGAGGCAGACAAGGTGCCGCTTCAGGTCGTCTTTGTTGCCCGGTGCATGCCTGTCAAGCCCATACCCACTGTAACAAGTGACGTAAATGCGATTCTTGTAAGCGATGGGGCTCGAGTGTCCGACGCCAGGTAGCTTCACCGACCAGCGCATGTTGCGCTTGGCGCTCCATTCACTGGGCATGTTGGTGGCGGTCGAAATGCCGTTTCCATTCGGGCCGCGGAACCTTATCCACTCCGCCGACGCGGTTGAAAGACTCAAGGCCGTGAAAACAATGGAGAACATACGGACGTACATATCGCGCTCCCAAAGTCAAGATGAATCAGGAATTGTCTTTTTCTCTCCAACGCTCTTTAACGTCGAAAGGTGATCAGATGTGAACACGACGAAGGCGGCAAGGCCCTTTGTTGCAATGAATCTCTGTCACGACGGCGCGATGTGACTGGATGCGCCGCGTCAACCCTCCGGCAAATCCACAATCCGGATAAAGACCGGTTTGCCTTGGATCACGTCCAGCGATTCAATTGTCTTGAGTGCTTCGCGGACCGCGCCTTGTCGGGCGTGATGGGTCACAATCACCACCGGCACAAACTCGCCGGCTTTGGATTCGTGTTGCAGCAGCGCGCCGAGGCTGATGCCGCTGTCGCCAAGGATGGTGCTCACCTTCGCCATCACGCCGGGCACATCGAGTGCCATCACGCGCAGGTAGTACCGGCCTTCAAGGTCGTCGGTGTTTACGAGTTCAACCTGATCATGCCGGTCGGCGAGCAGGTGCAAGTCTTTACACGCGCGGGGGTACCAGCCGCTGGCGACGTTGAGTAAGTCGCTGACCACGGCACTGGCGGTGGGCAGTTTGCCGGCGCCGCGGCCGTAGGTCATCACGTGTCCGGTCGCGTGGCCGTACACACTCAGGGCATTGAATGAGCCGTGCACTTGCGCGAGCTGATCGTGCTCGTGGATGAAACAAGGCTGAGTACGTAGCGAGAGTTTGTTCGCGTTGAGGCGTTCGGCGATGGCGAGCAGTTTGATGTCGTACCCGAGTTCCGCGCCGAATTTGATGTCGTCAAGTTGTAGATTGTCGATGCCGTGACAGTGCACATCGGTTTCGGTCGCGCTCACACCAAAGGCAAGCGATGCGAGCACGGCCAACTTTTGCGCGGCATCCAAGCCGGAGACGTCCAGCGTGGGGTCGGCCTCCGCGAAACCGAGTTCCTGCGCTTCGGCGAGCGCTTCGCTGTAGGTCTTTCCTTTCTGCGTCATCTCAGTGAGGATGTAGTTGCACGTGCCGTTGAGAATGCCGAACAGAGCATCGATGCGGTTGGCCATCATGCCGAACAGCAGGGACGTGACGATGGGCATTCCGCCGCCGCACGAGGCTTCGAACGCGATGCACGCGTCATGCTTGCGCGCAAGGTTGAACAGGTCCGGCCCTTCCGCAGCGAGCAGGGCCTTGTTCGCGGTGACCACGTGCTTTCCAACTTCGAGCGATTGCCGCACGAGGGTCGATACCGCGCCCGCGCCGCCGGCAACTTCCAGCACAATTGGCATGTCCGGCGTGGCGAAAAACGCGTCGGCGTCCGTGGTGATGATGTCGGCGCTGACCGCATCGGTGCGGACGCGCGACGGATCGCGTACGAGCACAACTTTGAGTTGCACCGGCCGACCGAGCCGCG
>JANQKH010000508.1 GCA_028281215.1 Phycisphaeraceae bacterium
CTCAACGGCATGAACGACCACGCCAAACCCAAGATTCTTCCCATCGGCCGGGGTCAACACGACGCCGCCATGCTGCGCACACTCCAAGCCAGCGGTTACCGTGGACCGGTCGGCATCCTCGATCACGTCAACAGCGAAGACAGCGAAGTCCAACTTAAGAAAAACCTCGAAGGCCTGAAGAAACTGACCCGCCCCTAGCCTTGAGCCTCACGCGATAAGCAACGGCGCTTCGTACAGATCGCCGTCGTCTCAATTCCACACTCGATTGACCAAAGCGATCAAAGTCCGGGCCAACCGTCGAAAACGAATTGGCCTTCACGGGAGATTACTTCGCCGTCGACAGTGATCGTGCCACCCTGACGCAGGTCGCAGACCATGTCCCAGTGGAGGCCGGACTCGTTGGTGTTGCCGGATTCCGGGTAGCCGGCGCCGACGGCCGCGTGGAAGGTGCCGCCGATCTTTTCATCGAACAGCGTGTTCTTGGTGTATTGCTGAACGTTGTAGTTCGTGCCGATGGCGATTTCACCGAGGTTGCGGGCGCCTTCGTCCTGATCAAGCATCTGAATCAGGAAGTCTTTGTTCTTGGACGCCTCGGCTTTGACGACGCGGCCTTTCTCGAACCACAGTTCAATGTCGTGCACTTCACGGCCGTGATGGACAGCGGGGAAGTGGTACTTGACGTATCCGTTGACGCCGCCGTCGTCGGCATTGAGATTCGGGCCGGTGAACACCTCGCCGTCGGGAAAATTCTCATGGCCGGCGCAGTTGATCCAGGTCATGCCGTCGACCGTGACGGTCAGGTCGGTGCCGTTGTCGGCTTTAAAGTGAATGTGCTTGCGGTTGTTGTTGAGGTAGTCGGTGACAAGCTGCTGGCGTTCCTCGATCTTCTTCCACTCGGTGACGGGGTCGTCCTTGTCAAGGTGGCCGGCGTTGAAGACGAAAGTTTCGTAGTCGCGCAGGCTCATCTCGGCATCCTGTGCGGAGGCGAGGGTGGGAAACAGTGTGCCGGTCCAGCGCAGGTCACCGCAGCCGGCGCGTTTCATGAAGGTCTGCGAGATCGGTTTGCGCGCCGCTGACGCGATGCCCTGGCGTTTGGGATCGACGTTGGTCATCGATTTGGTGTTCGTTTCCGCCCACAAGCCGATGCTGACATCAATGTTTTCGATCGCGTATTTGGCGATCGGGTTGACGTACTGCAACTGCTCATCGCTGGCGTGCTCGAAGAACATTTCGGCGAAGCTGTCGGGTACGCATTGGACATAAACATGGGCGCCGGCCTGAATAATCTGTTCGTACAACGCTTCGAGCAGGGGCGTGGCGATCGGTTCGCCGGACAGGCGGACCAAGTCGCCCTGTTTGACGCGGGCGGAATAGTTGACGATGACTTTTGCGAGTTTGTCCAGTCGCTGATCGCGCATGGGCGAGTCTCCCTTTTCATTGGAACGCGGCATTCTACCGGACCACGAGCCGGTGGGTGTCCGGAGAAATACGTCAAACTGACCGGGTTGAGTCGCTACAATGGACGGTGGATTCACCGGCATTCTTCGGAGGTACAGGCTTTGCCTGACAGTCCATCGACGTCGGAAAAACAGGTCACGTCAGAAGCGGCCGACGTGCGTGACCCCGCCTCTTCCTCGGCCGACTCCAACCGATCATTCGATCTGTCCGACTTGGCGGAAGGCCGAACCCAATTCGGCGCGAACCTCGAACCCGCATTACGCACAGCTTGCAACGATCGTCTCTCGGAAGTCCGATGGTTCCGAGCGGACTGGCAGCGCGGCGGCGCCTTGACCGGCTACGCGGCTTATTGCGACGACGCCGGCGATGAACATGAAGTGGTCGTCAAACTACCCGTGCCGCCGGTCGAGCGGAAGTGGCTGGTGCGGTTGCAGGACAGTAATACGGTGACGGATGTGGTGCCGCGGCTGTTTCAGTACGGCGATGAACTGGGCGGGTACGACCTGATCTGGGTGGTCATGGAGCGACTGGCGTACGGACCAATCGGGTCGGCGTGGGGCGGTGCAGCGTTTGACTTGTTCGTCGAAGCGGTGGGACGATTCGCATGGGCGACGTCGGCGTTTGAAGTGGAAGGCGAAGCCCGGCATAAGGACTGGAAGAAGATTCACCAGATGGCGCGAGACCACATCCGCCGGCACGACGTCGCCAATGAACAGCAGTGGCAGAAGGCGCTGAAGAAGGCGCATCGGCATCTGAAAGATTGGATCGCAACGTGGGAGGATCGACCGACGGACGATTGGTGTCACGGTGACCTGCATCCGGGTAACGCGATGACGCGTGTACCGCCGCCGGATGGGCCGGTGTTGTTGTTCGACCTGGCCGAGGCGCATCGCGGCCATTGGCTGGAAGATGCTGTTTACTTCGAGCATCTGTATTGGTCGAAACGTGATCAATTGGATGGTCGCAAACTGTGCAACATGATCGCGAAGCAGCGCAAGAAACATGATCTGCCGGTTGAGAAAGATTGGTCCAAACTGGCGTCGGTGCAGCGCGCGTTGCTGGCGATGGCGACACCGGCGATGTTGCAACACGAAGGCAACCCGGCACACGTGGCGGCGGCGCTGCAAGTGCTGGAGCGCGAAGTTGGATGAATGCATGTCTGATCCACCAAACAATGCCGCACCGCTGTACGGCAAGCCGGGCTGGTTGGACTGGCTCTCACGCATCATCGCCCGCACGGTGTATCGCCTGCCACGGTTCGCGCCGTCGCGGTTCAAGCAGAAAAGTTTGTTGCCCATCTGGGACGAACTCGACGGTGAACCGTTTGTGGTTCAATCAAGCGATGGTGTTGAAATTCATGCGGTGCGTTGTATGGGTAAACCGCCGAAAGACGGTGTCGAGCGATTGCCCATCGTCTTCGCTCATGGCTGGACCGAGGTGAAGGAATACCATCATCGGCTGGCGCGGTTGCTCACGTCGCGCGGGCATGAGTTTGTGATCTACGATCAACGCGCGCACGGACAGTCGAAGGCGAAGTTCAGCACGCTCGGCGTGCGCGAGCCGGATGATCTGGCGGCGGTCATCGACGGCGCCATTCAGCGCGGCTGGTTGGGTCGGCGGTTCATCCTCATGGGCGTGAGCATGGGCGGGGCGACTGTGTTGCGGCAGGCAGCGCGTGATCGCCGTGTGGCGGGTGTCGTGGCGTACGCGCCGTTCGCCAGCTTTGTAGAGGCGAATCAGACGTTCAAACAGCGTGTGTTTCGGTTTGCGGGTAGCGATTGGGTGACTCGTGGGGCGATCGGCGCGGCGGAACGATGGGGGTTCGACATCCGTGAATCCGCGCCGGTGAATTGTGTGGCGGAGATCGACGCGCCAATGCTTTACATCGTCGGCGCCAATGACCGCCACCTGCCGGCCGAGCATCACACGCAGAAGTTGGCGGCCGTCACAGACAGTGAAGTTGTCATCGTGCCCGGCGCAAATCATTTCAACATCTGCTACTTGGCCTGGCCGGAGGCCGATGACGCGATGTTGGCGTTTGTGGATCAAGTGTCGCGCCACGTGGCTCGCAGGGAGGCCGACGATGAAACGACCGGTGATAACCACCCTGCTGAATCGTGCAATGAATTGGTGAACGAACACTGATCGCCAACAAGGAGGCTCCATGCGACGCACGAATCAAACCCTTTTGCTGTGCATCTGTCTGTTGTCGACGGTAGCACATGGTGATGTCAGACTGCCTGCGGTGATTGGCGACCACATGGTGTTGCAGCGCGGCAAGCCGTTGCCGATCTGGGGTTGGGCTGATGCGGGTGAAGCGATTGCCGTTACATTGGGCGATCAAACCAAACAGACCAAAGCCAATGACGCCGGTACGTGGCGTGTCACGTTTGATGCGATCGACCAGGCCGACGCGCCGTTGCAACTGACTGTCAAAGGCGCCAACACGCTGACGGTCAAGGACATTCTGATCGGCGAAGTATGGGTGTGCTCAGGCCAGTCGAACATGCAATGGTCGGTTGCGCAGTCGGCGAACCCGCAGGAAGAAATCAAGGCGGCGAATTATCCGAAGATTCGTCTGTTTCATGTGCCCCGTTCGCCGGCCGGCTCGCCGGCGCAGGATGTGAAGGCGTCATGGTCCGCATGCACGCCGCAGACGGTGACGCATTTTTCCGCAGTCGCGTACTACTACGGTCGTAAACTGCACAAAGACTTGGATGTGCCGGTTGGTTTGATTCACGCGTCATGGGGTGGCACGCGCATTGAGCCTTGGATTCCGGCCGAGGGTTACAAACTCAGTAATCGTCCGGAATTCAAACGTGTGCTCGATTCGGTCATCAACGCGCGGGCAAACTACTTGAAGAACAAGAACACGGCCCTTGATGAGATGGCCAAGTGGTTGCCCAAAGCGCAGGCCGCCGCAAAGAGCGGTGCGCCGATTCCCAACCCGCCACGTTGGCCGGCCGACCCTGTCGCCCGGCACTCATCGCCCACCGGTTTATACAACGGCATGGTGCATCCGGTTGTGCCGTTCGCCGCGCGCGGGGCGATCTGGTACCAGGGTGAATCCAATCGCGGTAACGGTATGCTGTATCACGATCTGATGAAGTGCCTCGTTGGTGGTTGGCGACAGGCGTGGCAGCAGAAACCGGAAGACTTCGCGTTTTACTATGTCCAACTCGCGCCGTTCAATTACGGCAACCATCCGACCGCGCTGCCGGAAATCTGGGAAGCGCAGACCGCGGCGATGAGCATTCCCAACACCGGCATGGTCGTGACCACCGACATTGGCAACGTCAAAGATATCCACCCGAAGAACAAACAGGACGTCGGCAAACGGCTCGCGCTTTGGGCGCTTGCAAAAACGTACGGCAAAGAAGAACTCATCCATTCCGGGCCGCTCTTCAAAGATGTGAAATTCGAAGGCGGCAAAGCGATCCTCCATTTCGACCATGTCGGCGGCGGTTTGGCATCGCGCGACGGCAAACCGTTGACGCACTTCGCCATCGCCGGCGAGGACAAACTGTTTACACCTGCCGAAGCCGAGATCGATCTGACCGGCAAGACAGTCATCGTGCAGGCGGACGGTGTTAAGAAACCCGTCGCCGTCCGCTTTGGCTGGGATCACACCGCAGCACCGAACCTGATGAATAAGGAAGGGTTGCCAGCGAGTCCATTTCGGACGGATTCCTGGTGATTTCGGATTGGCGTATTGGGATTCAAGTGATGCAAGAACAGCGCTAGCGAAAATCCGTAATTCAAAATCCCAAACCCGAAATCGAATCATCCCGCTTGATCAAGCCCGAATTGCTTGATCTTTTTGTAAAGCGTGGTGCGGTTGATATCCAACTGACTGGCCGTGATCTGCCGATTCCAGTCGTTAGCTTCGAGGGCGGCGAGAATGATTTGCTTTTCGGGTTCAACCAGTGCATCGACCAACGGCGTGGGATGCCAACCGCCTTCGAGTGCGGGCACATGGACGCCGCCGGAAGGGGCGAATGACTGGTCCGGCGACAAAGAGAGCGCGTGGCCGGTTTCACCGCGAACAAAGCGCTGGATTGTTTCCGGCAACTGGTCGAGGCTGATGATCGGTTGTCGGCTCAGCACCACCGCACGTTCGATTGCATTTTCCAACTCGCGCACGTTGCCGGGCCAGTCGTAACTTTGCAGGGCGTTCATCGCCTGTTCATCGATGCCGGTGATCGTCTTGCCGGCTTCTTTGCAGTATTTCTCGACAAAGTGATTGGCAAGCGCGGGAATGTCGCCGACGCGGTCAGTCAGGTTGGGCATCTGAATGTGAACGACGTTGATGCGGTAATACAGGTCTTCACGGAATGTGCCGCCGCGGACCAGTTGTTCAAGCGGTTGATTGGTCGCGAGGATGAAACGGACGTCAACCGTGGTGGTTTGGGTTGAACCGACCGGTTCGAACTGCTTCTCCTGAAGGACGCGGAGCAGTTTGAGTTGCAGGCTGGGCGTCGCACTGTTGATTTCGTCGATGAACAACGTGCCGCCGTCGGCCGCGAGGCATTTGCCGGGCTTGTCATGGTCGGCGCCGGTGAAGGCGCCTTTGACGTGGCCGAACAGTTCGCTTTCGAGCAAGGTTTCGGGAATGGCGCCGCAACTAAAGGTGATGAACGGAGCGGATTGGCGGGGACTGTTGGCGTGAATCGCGCGGGCGACCATCGACTTGCCCGTGCCGCTGCCGCCTCCGATCAGCACGGTGGTTTTGCTTTCCGCGACGGCGTCAACCAGGTCGTACACCTTCTGCATGCGGTAGTCCGACCCGATGATGTTGCCCATGCCGAAGCGTTCGGAAAGCTGCGCTTTGAGTGTCTGGTTTTCATGCAGCAACGTGTGCTGATTGAGTGCCTTATTGACCGCGATGCGCAGTTCGTCATCGACGACCGGTTTGGTTAGGTAGTCGGCGGCGCCGAGTTTTACCGCTTCGACGGCGGATTCGATCTTGCCGAACCCGGTGATCATGATCGGCACGACGGATGGACTTTGCTTGCGCAGTCGTTTGAGAAGCTCGATGCCGTCACTACGCGGCATGTTCATGTCGGTGATGACTACGGCGTAGGGCGCGGCTTGCGATCTGCCGGCGGTGTCGCCTTCGGTGTCGGCGGTCGAACCGATCAGGTCCATGGCTTCATTGCCATCGCCCGCGGTTGTCGTGACGTAACCTTCCCGCGCGAGAAACTCGGCGAGGCTTTCGGCGACGATCGGATCGTCATCGACAATCAGGATGCGCGGTTTGTCAGGCATGAAATTGCGTTATCCGTCAAGCAAGGATGCGATGGGAAACTGCAAGGTAAACGAAGCGCCGCGCGGCGCACGGTTGGTAAGTCGAAACGAGCCGGCAAGTTCGTCGGCAATGTCGCGACAAACGGCCAAACCGATGCCGTGGCCGTCGGGTTTGGTTGTTTCACCAATGCGACAGTCGCCGTGGGCGTCGAGCAGTTCGTGCGGGACGCCGGGACCGTTGTCATCGATTCGAATACTGACATATCCGCCTTCCGCTTTGATCGACAATTCGATGCGCGGTGCATCGATAGGCGGTCCGGCGTGCACGATCGCGTCAATACTGTTGCGCAGCGCATTGGCGAACACGTGGTACAACGGGCCGGCTTGCAGATGCGCGACGTCGGAATCACACGCGATGGAAAGCGCGATGCGGTGTTCGCTCAGACGCGGCAACACGAGGCGGTGGGCAAGTTCGACGACGTGCTGGATGCTCGCGGTGTCTGAGCCTACGGTGTCGTCGGTCGCACTCGATTGCAGCCAGTGTTTGAGCAACGTCGCCATCTGCCGCATGCCTTGCTCGGCGGACTGAAGCCTTTGCGTGACGTCGGCGGTGGGGTTGCCGGCCTGTTCGGCTAGAAACGCCCGCACCAGATTGACGTTGCGCATCGAACCGTCGAGCAGGTTGGCCAGTTCGTGGGCGACCTTGGTTTTCGTTAAGTCTGGCAGAATATTTGACTTATGGCCTGCCGGAGTGATGTTGCCTGTATTCGACATTTCAACCTTTGGCATCGGTTGAAAACGCACGACGGTTAAGTGTGATGTCGATTCGGAGCAACGTAGAACAGTGGGCGGATGTGTCGCTTGCGTGCAACGTAAGGGCGGCAACCGCGTCCGAATAACCCATGTTGTTCGTCAAAACAACGTTGGTTGATCATCGTCCGAGCCGTATCGTTTACGACGGCGGGTTGAACGTTTGCGAGGCGGCGCGGGTGTGCTGCGAAGTTTCTTTGCGATTCGGTTTTCCTTGCCGCCTTCGGATTCGACGCGACTGTTCAGGTCGCCGTCGGGCAACACAGTGCGAATGATCTCGCCATCGTGCACGTCGGCTTTGCTTCGGACGAGTTGGCCATCAGGGGTCATCGTAAGCGAATAGCCGCGCTGCAAGACGCGCTGCGGGTTGACGGCATCGAGTTCGCGCTCCGCGGCGTCCAGTAGTATCGCTTGCGATTTGAACAGATTCACCGTCGATCGCGTGAGGCGGTGAGACAGGTCGACCAGTTGTTGCTGTTGTGTCGCGACATGGTGAGGAAGATCGCGCGTCACGCGGTGGGCGAGGAGGTCGAGTTGAGCTGTCTGCTCATTCACCACGCGTTGAAGCTGGCTGGTCAATTGCTGTGCAAGGTGATCGAGCCGCTGGCGGACCGGCGCGTAGACACGGTCGGGTCGCCGTAACCATTCGTGACGGACAAGGCTTTGTAGGTGTCGGCGATGCTGCTCGAGCAGACGGGTCATGTTGAGGCGGAGACGATGCGCCAGTTGCTCGACCTGATGCGTCAGTGCGTCTCCGTCCGGAATGACGGTCATGGCAGCCTGTGTCGGCGTGGCGCAGCGCACGTCGGCGACGAGTTCGGCGATGGTGGTGTCGGTTTCGTGCCCGATCGCGGCGACGATGGGGATCTTGGATTTGTAAATCGCGTCGGCGACGGCGCGCTCGTTGAACGCCCAGAGATCTTCGATCGATCCGCCGCCGCGGGTGAGGATGATCACGTCGATCGTCAGCGGTGTCCGTTGCTTGTTGAGTTGTGTGATCGCGGCGGCAATCTCGCCGGCGGCGTTGTCGCCCTGCACACGCACGTCATGCAACAGCAAACGGCAGCCGCGCCACCGCTTTCCCGCAGTGTTGATCACATCCTGGAGGGCGGCCGCCTTACGACTGGTGATGACCGCAACGCGCCGTGGCAATGGCGGCAACGGTTGTTTACGGTTCAGTTCAAAATAGCCAAGCTTGCGCAGTTCATCACACAACGCGCGGTAGCGCAATTCCAGTTCGCCGACGCCGACCGGTTCCAGTTTGTCGACATAGAGTTGGACGTTGCCTTGGGCGTCGTAGAAATCGATGCGCCCGGTGGCGATCACTTCCATTCCGTCTTTCACGTCGAAGCGCACTTTGCGGGCGCTGGACTGAAAGCAGACGCATCGCATTGCGGCGTTGCTGTCTTTCAGACTGAAAAACCAATGTGTGCGGGCGGACAGATTGCTGATTTCACCAATCACGCGCACCTTGGCGGGCAATCCGGCGTTCAGGGCGCTGCGAACCGCGTTGGCGAGTTGTGTGACGGTCCACGGCCGATCGGACTTCGTCGCAGGCGGCGACGCGGCCGGCGGACCGGCAATCAAATCAGGGTTGAAAGGCAATCGTGCCATGGTGATTCATGATGACGCAAAGTCGGTTGTTTGTCGATCAATCGAACGCGTCGATCGCCCGCAATGCATCGGCGAGCAACATCGCGGCGACCGGTTGCAACCCGTTCGAGCTGACTGAAACGTCGTTCGAGGCATGTGCGGCGGCGTCGTGAATCTGCTGTTCGGCGAACGGCCGTGTCTTGGCCGACCAGGCAAAGGCAAAAACGCCCCAAGGCTGGTTGGTCGCGTTGTCCGGTTGCGTGTTTTCCAAATGAAACAAGGCGATCTGCTCGACACGGTTGGACCACGTGGCGTTGCGGCGAAGCAAGGCGAGATTCGCCAGCGCATGCAGGCTGACCAGTTCGCGGTACGTCCATGTGTCGAGCGATTCATCCGGCGAAAAGGGATGCAGTGAGTTGTCCCGGCCGGGTTGACTGATCGCGGATGACACCACGGCGTCGATGATTTCCATGTCTGCGTCGCGCCCAAAAATGTACGCCTGCTCGGCCACGCACAAAGCATGCCAGAGCACGATCGGAACTAATGGAATCGTCGGCGGCGCATCAGTGAAGTGCTCGATCACACGCATCGGCGCGATCGCCTCGGGCACAGCCTGTTCACACTTGCCCCAAAGATCAACCGGCATGGTTTCGTAGTGTCGGATGTATGCCGCCAGACAAAGATGCAACGCCAAAGGGTGATACACATCGCGTGTGTGACCGAGCGTATCGCGAAACGGAATGGGGTAATCGCCGCCGTTGAACAGATACGCCTGTGTCGACGATGCGGCATGTGGGCGGCGTTGCGATGTGTCCGCATGATCGAATCCGCCGTCACGGTCACTCAACGCGCCGATGGTGATCCACGGCCGACCAATGTCTGCCATGACACGCAGCGCTTCGGTCAGCGGTCGGTATTGCGAGGTCGCGTCGGACACAAGCAACCTTGCCGCCGGCACGGCCATCAACAGCGGTGGTTGATCAATGTCATTCAACGCAGCGCCGGTCGGGACAGTTGCTGCCTGCAAAGCCCGCGTCACGGGCTCCAACAGCAGGGTGCGGTATTGACTAAACTGCTGAACTTGCGACATCACCGGCATCGTAGAGGTTTGAAACATCATGGCCAAATGGGTGGACATCGGTAGCGAATCGGATTTCCAGGCAGGTGACAAGCAATGCCTCGACGCGCAGGGTATTCCTGTCGTCGTGTGCAACGTCGATGGCACATTATTCGCCACGATCAACGTCTGTCCTCACGCAGGGCTGCCGCTGGGCGAAGGTGATTTGGCCGGCAAAGTGCTGACCTGTCCGTTTCACGGTTACACCTACAACATCGAAACCGGCGTAAATATCGATATGCCGGACGATCTGCCGTTGACCCGGTTTGAAACGCGCATCACGGACGGACGCGTGGAAGTCAACGTGCCCATTAAGGAGGAATCGGCATGAGTTGGTCGCCATGGATGGTAGCCTTGCTGACACTTTGCCTTCTCGCGTTGCCCGGCTGCGGCGGCGAAGGTGGCGATACGACATCAAAGGACACGCCGGGTAAACCGGGCGAATCAACGACCGGTCAGAACAAGCCGCCGACGAAGCCTGTGTTTGCGATTACCGGGAAACCGGGATTGGAGTCGCCGCAAGCCGCAGTGTTGTTCGTCGCGGAGTGTTTGAATTCGGGGGAGTTTGAAAAGTTCTGGACGCTTGCCGTAACGGTCGAAGATGTAAAGACGTTTGACCAGACGTCGTCCTTGCTTGCTTCAGAGGCGTCACTCGACGTGCTCGAAAAGTCGCAACTGGGTCTGTACCTGTTCAAGATGACCCGCGCGGACATGACGCGCCATAAGCGATCCTGGCGCGAGGGTTTTGAATCCGTCCGCGGCAAATTGAATTTCAGTGAGGCGTCCCGAGGCGGGGTGGTGGTTGACGTCCAGCAACAAGGTGAACTGAAGTGGGTCAACCACGCGATGATGTTTTTCACGGTTGATGACCGCAGCTATGAATTGAAAGTTGGCAAGCTGTTGCTGACGCCACGTGGGTGGTTGATACTTGACGACGACCCCTTGAAACTGGTCGAGGCTGTCATTGATGACGGCCCATGAATGGCAGGTTGAATTCCATGACTGAACAGGTTTTCTCGTTTCTCGAAAAGGATGCCGATCACGCCGTCGCCCGGCTCAGTGAGTTGTTGTCCATCGCCAGCGTCAGCACGGACCCCGCCTTCGAGAAGGAAGTTGTTCGCGGCGCGGATTGGGTCGCGGCACAATTGACGGAACTCGGGCTCGATACCGCGGTGCACGCGACGGCCGGTCATCCGGCGGTGGTGGCGCGGTCGCATGATGAGCAGGTGGCGAATCCATCAGCCCCGCGCGTGTTGTTTTACGGTCATTACGACGTGCAGCCGCCGGACCCGCTTGAGTTGTGGGACACGCCGCCGTTTGAACCCACCGTGCGCGACGGCAAGTTGTTCGCACGGGGATCGAGTGACGACAAGGGACAGGTGATGTGCTTCATCGAAGCCCTGCGCGCTTGGCGGCAGGGCAGTGCGGACGGCAAATTACCTTGCCCGGTGACGGTGTTGATCGAAGGCGAAGAAGAGTGCGGCAGCGTCAACTTGCCGCCCTTCGTCGAAGCGAACAGGGAATTACTTTCTGCGGACGTCGCCGTCGTCAGTGACACGGCCATGTGGCCGGGCAGAGAAGGTTACGTCCCCGCGATTACTTACGCCTTGCGCGGTCTGCTTTACTTTGACATCCAACTGCACGGTCCGTCGCGCGATCTTCACTCCGGGGTATACGGCGGCACACTGCCGAACCCCGCCACGATTCTCACCCGCGTGGTCGGCAAACTGTTCGACGAGGATCATCGCGTGGTGATTCCTGGTTACTACGACGATGTGCTTGAACTTTCGGATGAGGAACGCGAAACGTGGTCCGCTCTTGGATTCGATGAACGCGACTACCTCGACGAAATCGGCGTCGCCGAACCGTACGGCGAATCAGGCTTCACCACCTTGGAACGAAGATGGTGCCGACCGGCGTGCGACGTGAACGGTATCTATGGCGGCTACATGGGTGAAGGCGCCAAGACGGTCATTCCTACGTTTGCCGGTGCCAAGGTCAGTTTCCGGCTGGCGGCGAATCAGGATCCCATCAAGATCGCGGCTTCATTCGAGCAATGGTTGCGCGATCAGCCGACGCACGGGCTGGAATGGAAGATCACCAACCACGGCATGGCGCGGCCGGTCGCGGTGTCCACCGATTCGCCATTCATCGCAGCGGCTCGCCGAGGCATCGAAATCGCCAGCGGTCGACAGCCGGTCCTCATCCGCGAGGGGGCGACGATTCCCATTGTCGCCGACTTTAAAACGTTGCTCGGCATCGACACGCTGCTGATCGGATTTGGTCAGCATGACGATGCGCTACATTCACCGAACGAGAAATTTGAGTTGAAAAACTTCGCACTAGGCTGCCGTACGCACGCGAGTCTGCTCGCTGCGATCGCCGATTTATGACCGCCAAGGCTGGTTTTGATGAAAAGAACCGGCTTGGACCGCCCGTCAAGACAGGCAATAATTACACTTCTGGTGCGTCTTAATGACAGCCGATAGAGACTGTGACACCCCCCACAGGGAAAGAACCATGACAAGTTTCCGTTTTTCGTGCATGGCGACCGCCGTGGTTTGCCTTGGTTTGTTGACGGCAGCGCCGACCTTCGGCGAAGCCAAACTCGACGGCCGCAACCGCGCCAAGCCGAGTGCCAAAGCAGGCGACAAGGTCAAAGCTCGGACCAAATCGAGCCTCAGCGCCAGCGTCCGCGAAGCCGCCGCGAAGATTGACGCACTCGTCGACGCTAATCGCAAGGAAAAGGGCGGGTCGGTCGGTCGACGCACAACGGACGAGGAATTCCTTCGCCGTGTTTACCTCGACGCGATCGGGCGCATTCCTTCCTATGACGAAACGGTGGCGTTCCTTAAATCCAAGGACCCCAGCCGCCGTGCAAAGTTAATTGACAAATTGGTCAACGGCCCTGGTTACGCCAGCCACATGTACAACTTCTGGGCGGATCAGTTGCGCGTCACGAATCGCATTCGCGGCGACTACGGCGGCAACTACCAGAAGTGGATCAAGGAGCAGATGGAATGGAACGCACCATATGATCAGTTCGTCCGTGCGCTGCTGACCGCCGAGGGCAAGAGCCACGAGAACGGCGCGGTTGGTTACTACCTTCGCGACAACGGCATGGTGCTCGAAATCACGTCTCAGACGTCGCAGATTTTTCTTGGTACACAGATCGGATGCGCCCAGTGCCACGATCACCCGTTCGACACCTGGGAGCAGAAGCAGTTCTACGAGTTCGCCGCATTCACGGAAGAAGTGAACACCCGTGATCGGCAGACCGGCGCCAAGTATCGTGATCTGCGACGCATTCTTTATAAGAAGGGTGACGAAGTCTCGCCGCAGGTGCAGGGCCTTGTTCGCAGGCTGGTGCGTGAAGCGTCGTACAAAGTAGAAGATTTCGACCGCAAGGAGTTGCGCCTGCCGAGCGATTACAAGTATGACAACGGCAAGCCCAATGAGATGGTGCATTCGAAGACCATCTACGGCGAATCACTCACGCCGTTGCGCGGGCAGACCCAACGTGAACGTTTTGCTCAGTGGATGACCTCCAAGAGCAACCCCATGTTCGCCAAGGTCATCGCCAACCGCATGTGGGCGAAACTCATCGGCATCGGCATCGTGGAACCGGTCGACAACTTCAGCGATCTCAATCCGCCGACCAATCCGAAACTGCTGACCTACCTTGAACAGTTGATGAAGGATTTGAACTTTGATCTTCGCGAATTCCAACGCGTGGTGTTGAATACCAAGACCTATCAGTTGGCAACGAATCGTGAAGACTTTGCCCCGGAAGCGTTTGTGAACCAGGCCGGCGTGCTTCGTCGCATGACCGCGGAGCAGGTCTGGGACTCCGTGATGACGCTCACGGCGGAGGACATCGACGCCCGCAAGGCGCCGAACATTGCAGCCATGCAGATGGGCATGGGGATGGATATGGACGGCGGCAGCGGCAATGTCATGAACGCCATCAACAAAATGTCCGCCCAGGAGATTCTCGATTACGCCGAGCGTGTCGTTAAAGAGCGGCGAGCCACCTCGCGGCAAGCGGCGCAGAAGCGCCGTGAAATGTTTATGCGGGCTCGCTTCACCCGGGCTTCCGAACAACAACAGCCTGCGCGGCCCGGCACGTTCCTGGCGCAGTTCGGCGCATCCAGTCGTGAAACTGTCGGCGATGCCCACACTGACCCCAGCGTGCCGCAGGTGCTGACCATGCTCAACAGCCCGAACTTCAACATGCTTGCCTACAGCACGCAATCGGTGTTGGGCAAGAATGTGCTTGCCGCCAAGACGCCGCGCGAACGTGTGGAGCGGGCGTACCTGTCCATCCTGAATCGCTACCCGACACCGGCCGAGCGCGTCGCCTGCATCAAGGAGATCGACCGCGATCCGCGCAAGGGAACGGCCAACGTCATCTGGGCGCTGCTCAACACCCGCGAGTTCCTGTTCATTCGTTGACCTGAATTCCTGACCCGAACCAAGCCACCATTTGCCCTCATAAGGCAAGAGGATTCCGCCATGAAAGAACTGATCCAATCCTTCGATGAACAATCGCGACGCCAACTGTTGCACCGCGCCGCCAAGGCTTGTCTTGGTGTCACGGCCGTGTCCGCGGTCGCCGGTGGTACGCCCCTGTTCGCCGGCAACAATGTCGTCAGCGGTAAAGCCAAGCATGTGATTTACCTCTATATGGCCGGCGGGATGAGCCACATCGACACGTGGGATCCCAAACCCGGTACTGATGTGGCCGGCGAGTTCGATCCGATCAAGACCGCCCTGAAAGGTGTCCGCGTCAGCGACCGCTTGCCGAAGCTGGCCAAGCAACTCGACAAGGTCTGTCTGATTCGCTCAATGAACTCAAGCCAGGGCGCCCACGATCGGGCGTCGTACCTGATGCACACCAGCTACGCGCCGCTCGCGTCCGTGCAGCATCCGGGTATGGGGCCGTGGATGAGCAAACTCGGCGGGCGATTGAATGAGAAATTGCCCGGCACGGTTGTGGTTGGCGGCGGTTCGCGTGCCAGCGGCGCGGGCGTATTGGGCTCAGCCTTTGAACCGATCAACATCGGTAACCCGCAACAGGGTTTGCAGAACAGTGCCGTGGCGCGCGGCGTGTCCGAGGAGGATTTTTCCAATCGTCGTCGGTTGCTCGACACGCTGGACCGTGGTTTCCGCATGCGATACCCGCAGGAAAAAGTGCAGGCATACACACGTTTCTACAAAGAAGCCGTGGCACTGATGCAGTCTGAAGATGTCAAAGCGTTCGACATCAATCGCGAACCGGCCAAGATCAAAGCTGCCTACGGTGCCAACAACTTCGGCATGGGTTGCCTGCTGGCACGGCGACTGGTTCAAGCCGGCGTGCGATTTGTCGAAGTGAACTTCGGCGGTTGGGACACCCATCAGGACAACTTTGAAAACCTCGATGAACGGCTCCCCACGTTTGACCAAGCCATCGCCGCCCTTTTGGAAGACCTCGCCCAGCAGGGCATGCTGGATGACACGCTGGTGGTGCAGACCAGTGAGTTCGGTCGTACACCGCGCATCAATGAACGCGGCGGACGTGATCACTTCCCGCGCGCCTTCACGACCATGCTTGCCGGCGGCGGCGTTCGTGGTGGACAGGTCTATGGCGAAACCGACAAAACCGCCTCGGCGCCGACGAAGAACCCCGTCACGCCTCAGGAGTTCAACGCCACCATCGCTTACGCTCTGGGCATCAACCACAAGAAACAGATTTTCACCAAGATCGGCCGACCGTTCACCCTGTCCGACAAGGGCGAACCGGTCAAGGCCATTTTCTGATCAAGGTGTAAACCCCGCATCCGCGCCGAGCGGCATCGGCGCCCCTCAACCCTTCGCACGTGGCGAAGGGTTTTTCTTTGGCTTTGGACGATCACCCATTCGGCCGACTCGCTAAAGTGTCCGCGTGTCTGAATCCCTTCGCTATCTGCTGCTTCAGGTTCGCAACCCCGGTGATCCCATGCGCGCTCAGGAAGTGCGTTGCTTTGCGTGGTCGCTGAACTGCTCGGTCGAACAGATTGAGGTCGCGGACTTGATTGGTGCTGGCCGATCGGCGGATCGGCTGACACGCGCCAGACTTGATCAGGTTGATGCGGTTCTCGTCGGCGGCAGCGGTGATTATTCAGTGGCCAAAGGCGGACCCTGGTTGTCCGCGGCGCTCGATGTAATGGCGGAACTGGCCGGTATCGGCAAGCCGACCTTCGCGTCATGTTGGGGGTTCCAGGCGATGGCGCAAGCGCTCGGCGGGCAGGTGATCCACGATCCATCCAACGCTGAGTTAGGCACGCTGCCGATCACGTTGACCGAACAGGGCAGGGCGGACGCGGTATTCGGCTGCCTCGTGAATGATGCAGACGACGAATGCGGGTCGTTCCTCGCTGTGATGGGGCATGAAGATCACGTTGTTCAATTGCCCGGCGGAGCAGAACATCTCGCGTTCTCCCAACGCGTGCCACTCCAGGCGTTTCGGTTGGCAGGTCAACCGATCTACGCCACACAGTTTCATCCCGAGTTGGACACATCCGCGCTGTTGGAACGGCTCGAAACCTATCCGCGATATGTCGAGTCATTCGCCGGCGAACCCTTCGATGTCTTCGCCGCCAAACTGCGAGCCACGCCGGAATCGAGCCGGCTTCTTTCTTTTTT
This sequence comes from Phycisphaeraceae bacterium, assembly GCA_028281215.1. Classification (GTDB taxonomy): domain Bacteria; phylum Planctomycetota; class Phycisphaerae; order Phycisphaerales; family Phycisphaeraceae; genus JANQKH01. The sequence goes on from JANQKH010000508.1 coordinate 16,892, forward strand.
TGTCGATCATGTCTTTAAATGACATTGTGAACATGGGGGACTTGAGCCGTGCGCGGAGGGCATTTTGTCGGGAATCAGGGTAAATCCTGCTATCATTCTTGTAACGAGTTCCTACAATGCACTAAATATGCATGCTTGTCGCGGTGAATTTCGTCGGCGAACCCAATTCAAGAGGCGACCTACGTTCGCCCGCAGATTCGCAAGCATGGTTTAAGCAGATTAATCACCATCACGTCACAGGAAATGCAACATGCGTCGAACCGATTTCGCCTCCCGGTCATTAGGCTTCACACTGGTTGAGATGTTGCTGGTGGTCGCGCTCATCTCGCTGCTGATTTCGCTCCTGTTGCCGGCGTTGGGCAAAGCCAAGGACAGAACGCAAATCACGGTTTGCGCTTCCAACCTTCAGACCATCAACAGCGCGACGGTCCAGTTCGCCACCGACAATCTCCGACAATTTCCAGCCGGCCGAAGTTGGGTATCTGGGTCGTGGACCAACATTAATGGTGTGCGCAACGGTACGCTTTACAAATACATGGGCGAAAACGAAGGCGCTTACGTCTGTCCGGAATTTGTCGATGCAAGAAGCTGGTGGGAATCCAATCAGAACGGCGAAGCAGCATGGACATACTCATTGAACGAGTATTTCGGTGAGACCTGGCAAGGAAAGAATGGCGTGCGAACCATGTCGAACGTGCAAAAGCCCTCCGAGGTGCACATGTATTCCGACGAAAACGCATGGAAAATCCAGGGCTTGAGTAATCACACCATCAACAACGGCGCCATGGGCATCGGCCAACTCGGCAATCCCGGTAGCATTGTCGACTCGATTGGTTCATTCCACGATCCGCCCGCCGGCGATCTCAATGATGGTTCGTCTAATGTGCTGCATGTTGACGGGCACGTCGGCTTGGTGCACGTCTCGGAAACCAAGTTGATCGTCACGCCTGTTCGCTATCGATATGACTGGGGTTGGACGGAAGGCGCACCTTATTGAGCGGGCGCGTCTTGCTTCAACTGCGCGAAACCCAACGCCACGTTCGCCGCATTGAACAACGCATGCAACACCACGCACGGCAGCAAACTGCCGTGCTTTTCGTATAACCAACCCAGCATCAGACTCAGGCAGAACAAGCCGGGCAACACCTGCCAATTGGCGGCTTTGATGTGGATCAACGCAAAGACGAACGATGTCGCCAGGATCGCTAACCATCGAGACGCCGATCCTGTGATCGATACAAAGAACGTCTGTAACAGCCCGCGAAAGATGAATTCCTCAAACAACGGTGCGAGCAACACCGCGGAGCCGATTAACATCAGGCCGGCGATGGCGTCTTTGTTTTCGATCAGTTGTTTGAGCAGGTCGTGGGCGATCTCCGGTGGCTTCTCGCCCCACAACAAACTGACGGCCATTGCCACCGCATTGATGCCGAACACAATCGGCAATGCGGCGAAAATCGCGAGAAAGCCGGCGAGCAGTTCCCTGCCCGGCCGCCGAGGGAGGATGCCCAGTTGCGCCACGCCGTCTGGCGTCTGAAAGCCGCGCCAGATCAGAAATACTACGATCGGAAACTGCGTCAGCAACTGGCTCAGCAATGGAACGAATGCCCGTTCCACCGGTGTGCCGGGATCGGTTGCGGTCACTGGCAAATTGAACTGTTGCACCACGGTTCCCAGCGCGATGATGCCCATGAACATCAGGCAGAAGCCGATCGCCACATCAAACAGCGTCAACTCCAACCGCGCCTGTGATTGGTCAAACACGCCGCGCCGGAAACAACCGCACGCGAGAAGCACACCAACCGCCGCCACTCCCGCCGCGATGAACGGCCATATCATCGGCCATTTCTCGACGAGGGCATCCATAGGGCGTTCTTGTGCAATGGGTGAAACGCCGACGACACAATGGCCGGCGAAGGTGGAGGATTACTGAATCTCGACGATTTCAAATCGTTTGGGCCCGCGCGGCAAATCGACCTTGACCGTTTCGCCCAGCCGCGCTTTCATCAGCGCCTCGCCCATCGGGCTGCTGGTGGTCACCTCGATTTCCTCGGCGTCGAAATTGAACCCGCCGCTCGATTCGCCCACGAGCTTGTAAAGGTCTTCGCTGTCGTCGTCGAGATCGCGCAGTTTGACGACCGAGCCGAGAAAAACCATGTCCTCCGGGATCGAGTCATCGTCGTCGTCAATCACTTTGGCGCGCTTGAGTTTTTCCTCAATGTCACGAATCTTGCGCTCGTTGTGTCCCTGGTCATCGCGCGCGGCGTGGTACTCGGCGTTCTCTTTCAAATCGCCAAGCGCCCGCGCCTCGGCGATCCGGTTGCTGATCACCGGACGAAGGTCAATCAGTTCCTGCAATTGCTTTTCCAGTGAGACTTTTTCATCGGGAGTGATGAATTCCATGTCGGCTATTCCTCTTGATCGTCGTTGCGGTCAACCAAATCGTTATGGTAACGACTTTTGCGCTGCCGATCAGGTCCGCCGTGATGCATGGACAGGGTTGGCCTTACAATAGACTGCTCTGCCAACCGAATCTCAAGGAGTCTCACATGATTCGCCCGAGTGCCTGCCTGTTCACGTTATTGCTTTCGACCACGGTGATTCTGGGTGCCGAGAAAAAAGTCGACAAGCCGATCTATATTGACCCGAAAGCCGCGGCCGCTGATCCCGACTTCAAAGTACAGGGGGAGTATGAAGGTGTATCCAAGACACATCCGCCGGTTGGGGCGCAGATCGTGGCGCAGGGCGACGGGGTTTTCAAACTTGCCGTCTATCAGGGCGGATTGCCGGGCAAGGGGTGGGACGGCAAAGCTGTGCACCGCGCGGACGGCAAGCGAACCAAAAACGGTATCGCATTTGAATCGACACAGAAGAACGTTCGTTGGACCTGGCGTGACGGCAAGTTGGCGGGGCGCGGTGTCGAGCTGCACAAAGTCCAACGCAAAAGCCCGACACTCGGTGCTAAACCACCCAAGGGCGCGATCGTATTGTTCGACGGCAAGCACGCCGACCATTGGCAAAAAGGCAAGGTCGATGAGCGCGGCTTGCTGGTGACCGGTTGCACAACGAAGAAACTCTGGCAGAGTTTCAAACTGCATCTCGAATTTCGCACGCCGTACAAACCGTTCGGGCGCGGGCAGGATCGCGGCAACGCCGGCTGTTACATTCAACGCCGCTACGAGGTGCAGATTCTCGACTCCTTTGGTTTGAAAGGCGAAGCCAATGAGTGCGGCGGCCTGTATCGCCAGAAGACACCGGATGTGAACATGGCTTTCCCGCCGCTGACATGGCAGACCTACGACATCGATTTCACCGCGGCGAAGTTTGATGACGCCGGCAAGAAAACCGCGCCGGCTGTCATCACCGTGAAGCACAACGGTGTGACCATACACGACAACTACAAACTCAAGAACAAAACCGGCGCCGGCCGTAAGGAAGGCCCCGAGCCGGGTCCGATCTATCTGCAAGGTCACGGCAATCCGGTGTTCTATCGCAACATATGGATCGTGGAGAAATAAAGAGAATCCTGTTGCGTTTATGGCGCGGATAGCGATCGGCCGTTGTCGTTCGCATCCAACGCCAGCAGAAACGGCACGGCCCGTTCTGCCCATTGCTCGGCCGTGGGATAGCTGGCCGCGCCCGACCCGAAACAACTTTGCAGCATGTCGGTGTTGATGATGCCCGGGTTTAGCGCCACGGCGGCAAGGCCGGCCGGCAGTTCCTGCGCCATCGCGGCGGTCATGCCCTCGATGGCCCACTTTGTCGCGCAGTACGGTGCGACCTGGGGCGAGGTGGATCGCCCCCAGCCTGAACTGAAATTGACAATCACGCCACGGCCGCGCTCGATCATCGCCGAAATAAACGCGCGAATTACGTTGTGCACGCCTTTGAGATTGACATCGATCACTTCACCGAACTCCTCGGTCGACACGTCCCACAGGTCGGCGTTCGCGTTGATCAACGCCGCGTTGTTGACCAGTAGATCAGGTGGTCCATGGAGGTCGAGAATGGTCCGTGCCCACGCGTCGACCGCGCGGTTGTCGGTCACATCGACAACCTGCCACGTATGCGGCGACGGATGGCGGGCGACGAGTTGATCGACGGCTTGTTGCGATCGGCCACAACCGGCGACGTGGTGTCCGGCATTGACAAATCCATCGGCCATGGCGCGGCCCAGGCCGCGCGTCGCGCCGGTCAGGACGATATGTTTTTGTATTGCTTCAGACATGGAATGCTTCGTGCCGTACACAGGTTGACGTGATTTCAATCGGGAGGCCAATCGGTGGGCGGCGCCACCTTACGTTGGGATTCCTTCCGAAACGAATCGGCCGAGGTCCATATGCATCACGTCATCCGCGGCGCCAGCGGCGCGGTCGTCATGGGTGACCAGCAGCACCGCGCCGCCACTTTGCGCGAAATCTTTCAACGCTTGCAACACCGCGTCGGCGTTTTCGGGATCGAGGTTGCCCGTCGGTTCATCTGCCAGCAGCAGCGTGGGTTCATGCATCAACGCGCGGGCGAGGGCGGTGCGCTGGCGTTCGCCGGTGCTCAGTTCAGCCGGCACATGCGCCGCCCGGTCTTCGAGATTGAACTGTCGCAGCAACGCAACAGCCCGGTCCTGTGCATTGGCCAGGGGCGCCGCCAGTGTCGCGGCCAGCACGTTGTCGAGCACCGACAGATACGGCACCAGATGAAACTGCTGAAACACAAACCCGATGGTTTCGGCGCGAAAGCGGGCGCGTTGTTCGGGGGACAGGGCGTACAAATCAGTGTCGTTGATCGAAACCGTGCCGGCACCGGGTTTGAGTAAGCCGCCGGCAGTCAGGAGCAAGGTCGATTTTCCGCACCCGCTCGGCCCGCGCACGGCGATGAATCGGCCGGTGCCGAGCGACATTGACACATCGTCCAGCGCCCGCACCTCGCGGTGGTTGCCTGTGTAGGTCTTGCTGACGTTGTTGAATTGTAGAAGCATAGTGGCAGTGTCGAAAAATCACGGGTAGGAATTACTTTGTTTTCAACTCTCTCACACGAATGTTTCGAAAGCGATGCACGTCGCCTTTGCCGTGATGTTGAATCGCGATAACACCTTCGCGGAACAGCTTGTCTTCGACGTCGGCGGTCTTTACACCATTAACCCAGATCTGAATGCGTGAACCCTGGCAACGCACTTTGAAGCGATTCCACTCGCCATTCTTGAAACATTCGCCAGCCATCTTCTTAAACTGTTGGGCTTCTTCGTTGTTTTTGGGCCAAACCCATCCCTTGCCGATGGCGAAGATTGAACCGCTCTTGGCACGGTCGATTTCACATTGGTAGCCGGTGAATTTCTTGCCGCCGGTCTGACAGCGGAATGCGAGACCGGAGTTGTAGGCGCCGTCGGGCATCAGCGCTTCGGCTTCAAGTTCAAAGGCTTTGAGCACTTTCTTGTGTGAGAACCAGAGGTTCGCGCCCTTGGCCATGAGGTGAATCTCGCCGTTGACGACTTTCATACTTACATTTTCTGTTTTTCGCTTCAATTGCGACACCCAGCCGTCCAGGTCACGACCGTTGAACAGGTTGATCCAATCGCCCGCGGCCGCTTGGTCGTTGTCAACGTTCTTGAGAAATGCTTGAATCGAAAAGCCGATGAACATCGCCATGTCGAGGTCGCCCGGCAAGACGACGGTCGCGGGTATGTCTTTGGGGCGCATGCCCTTGAGACGGGCGTCGGTCGCTTTCATCGCTGGAACGAGCGACTTGGCTTTGGGGCCGAGCAGTTCAATCGTGCGGGCGGCGTGTTGGACGGCGGAAAGGTTTTTCGATTCGAGTGCTTTGCCGAGGACGGGTAGGGCTTCTTTGAGATGCCCATGTTTGGCCAATGCGTTGGCGGCTTCGATACGCACGTTCGCGGACGCATCGTTCAAGGCATCCTTCAGTCCTTTCGTTGCCGCTGCGGAAAGTCTCTTTGATCCTCCGAGCCCGACGGCACACCAGTATCGAACAACCGAGTCTTTGTCGTGGGTCAGTTCGTAGGCGGTGTTTTGATCATCAACCCGGTACATGGTGATGTGCTTTGTTGCCTGTCTGGATAGGTCGCGGAAATACGACTCGTGTTGTTGCCGGGCCCATGTCATGGGCGTCTTGTCGCCGACTCGCTTCCAGAGTTCAGCCTCAGGTACAAAGCCGAGATCAGGGATCTTTCGTGTGTATTGATCATATGCATCACGCATTTCTTTCAACGCGACGGCATGCTTCGCTGATGTGGCAAGGTTTTTCAGATTGTTCGGATCAGTCTCGCAGTCATACAGTTCTTCAGTTGGCCGCGTCGGCCCGGCGAAGTGCCACTGTGGGCCGGTCATGTTTGCCTTGTCTGCCAAGCGATAAAACTCGTGGCGAATCTCACCCAGGTCCGGCCACGCCGTCGGCTGGTTGTAACCCAGGTGCGGCATGAAATTGCGAATGTAAAGGTAACGCTTGTTGCGCACGGAGCGCGCCATGTCGAGTACTTCGTCCACGCGGTCGCGATGACCGTAAACGTATTGGCGCGGCTTCGTCGCTTTCGGACCAAGGAACGGTTTGCCCTGCATCCATTTGGGAATATCCACGCCGGTCAGGCTCAGGACTGTTGGGCCGAAGTCAACAAAGCTGACGAGGCGGTCGGTGGTTGAACCCGGATTGCCTGGTGCTAGGTGTTGCCACTTCTTCGGGAATCGCACCATTAGGGGCACGTGCATGCCGGAGTCGAGCAGGGCGCGTTTGTGGCGGGGCAGGCCCGAACCATGGTCGGAATAGATGAAGACGATGGTGTCGTCTGCGAGGCCGTCGTCTTCCAGTTGTTGCAGGATCGCGCCGACCTGTTTGTCCATGACGGTGACGCAGTCGTAAAACCTTGCGAGCGTTTTGCGAACGATCGGCGTGTTGGGGTAATACGGCGGCACGGGCGCCTTGGCGGGATCGTGAATCTCATTCGTGTCCAACTGGCTTTGCACTTCGGCTTTGAATTTTTCGTACGGCCAAACCATCGCCCGGCTCTGATGGGAGGTCATCAGATTGAAGACGCTGAAGAACGGTTTGCTCTTGTCGTCGCGCTTCCGCCAATGCGCGGTGTCGCTACTTTCGTTCCAACTCTTTTCGATGATGGTTTTCCAGTTTGCGCTGTTGTAATCGGTTTTGACGTTGTTGGTGGTGTAGTAGCCGACCTTTCGCATGAAGCTTGGGAAACCGGTCATTTCTTTGGGGATCGGGAAGGCGGAGCGCATGTTGTGCGTGCCTTGTGTCTGCGCGTAGACGCCATTAATCAGACAGGTGCGCGACGGCGAACAAACCGGCGCGGTGGCAAACGCGTGCGTGTAGCGCACGCTTTGTTTGGCGAAGGCGTCGATGTGCGGTGTGTGGGCATACTTGTCACCGTAACAGCCAAGCACGGCGCTCATGTCCTCGGCCACAATCCACAGCACGTTCGGCCGATCGGCGGCGAATGACGTAACGTTTAGCAGCAACATCACGAACACAGGCAGAATAAATCGCGGCATGTTTTTCCTTTTCCATGGGACTCAGACAAGATCGGACGGACGGCGTTGCACCCGTCCACCGGCGGGAAAACGCATGGTACCAGAGGCGGGACAGTTGATCGTTCGCGTGTTGCCTCGGCGTGTTCATCCGACTCACGCAAACTTTCGGTTGCGCGATTTTGGATCAAGCTTGTCACGAATGCCCTCACCCAGCAGGTTGAAACCGAGCACGGTGATGAAGATCGCTAGGCATGGCACGGCGACGGGTAGCGGGAACCGGTCCTTGGCTTCCCAGCCCTGCGTGAGAATCAGCCCCCATTCGGGTGTCTTGTACGGATCGCCGCCAAGACCGAGGAACGTCAAACCGGCCACATCGAGAATCGCCGTTCCCATCATCAGTGTCGCTAGTACGACGATGGGGCCGACACAGTTGGGCAGCACATGCCGCCAGAGAATGCGCGGACCGGAGATGCCAACAGCCCGCGCCGCGAGGACAAACTCCATCGCTTCCACGCGAATCACTTCCGCGCGCACCTGCCGCGCGAACATCGGCGAACTGACCAGCCCCACCGCCAGCACCACGTTTTTCACATCCTTGCCGAGGATTGCCACCACTACCATTGCGAGCAGGAATGTGGGGAAACTCATGCCGAAATCCACGACGCGCATCAGCAGCATGTCCGTTTTACCGCCGACATATCCGGCGATCGCGCCGATGGCCGAACCGAGCAATGTGGAAAGCAACGTTGCCGCGAAGGCGATGCTCAGTGTCGTACGCCCGCCGTTGAGCACGCGGCTGAGCAGATCGTAACCCTGTGTGTCCGTACCCAACCAGTGTTTGCCACTCGGTTGTTGTGCATCGCCCACGGACTCAAGCGGTCCATAGGGAGTCAGCATCGGACCGATCAAAGCGACGAGCAAAACAAAACCAACAGCCGTCGCGCCGATCATCGCAGCGCGGTGCGAACGGACGAGCATCCATGTCCATGCCAGACGCCGTTTCATCCCTGCCCCCCTTGTCGCACGCGCGGATCGAGCAGGCCGTAGCTCACGTCGACGATCAGGTTGATCAGAACGAAACCGACCGCGACGATCATCACGCTCATCTGCAACGGTCTTGCGTCCAGCGCAAGAATCGCGTCCACCATGTACGTGCCCACACCATGCCAGGTGAAGATTTTTTCAGTCAGCACCGCGCCGCCGAGCAGGTAGCCGAGCAGGGTGCCGATCGACGTGACGATGGGAATCATCGCGTTGCGCAGCACATGTCGCAGCATCAGGCGGCGCGGGGTGACGCCTTTGGCGCGGGCGGTGCGCGTGTAGTCGAGTTGCAACTGTTCGATCACCGCCGTTCGCGTGATGCGCGTGATGACGGCGGCGGGTACGGTCGACAACACCAGTGCCGGCAACGCCAGGTGCGCCAGTGCGTCAAGGAACATGTCGAAATCCTTGAACGTCACCAGTGAATCGATCAGGTGAAACCCGGTCAGGCCGGACGATTCGCCCAGTTCCTCAGACCTTGTCCAACTTTTCTGGACGGCTTCTTCAAATTGCGGCGACAGCCGTCCTTGTGTCGGCAGGCCCGCGAAGCCGACCGCTTCGTTAAGCGCGCCCTTGGCGCTGAACACCCGTTGGGCGAGCAGACCCAGCCAGAAGATGGGAAACGACACACCGGCAAGCGCGCCGGTCAGCGTGAATAAATCCCGCCAAGATCCGGGTTTCAGTGCGCTGAGGATCCCGGCGGAAACGCCGACAAGCGTTGCGATCAACATGGCGGCCAGCGCCAACTCCATCGTGGCCGGTATTTTTTTTCGCAGCTCCCTGGCGACCGGCTGGTTTTTCAGATCTTCGCCAAAATCACCCTTGGCGACATTTGACAGATAGTCCTTGAATTGCACGAGCACGGGATCGTTCAGTCCCTGAGACTCGCGGATTTGTTCGGCCTTCACCGGATTCCACTGATCGCCGAGCAACGCTACTGTCGGATCGCCCGGTAGCATCCAGAGCAACATGAACGTCGCGAACAGCACCGCAATGAGCAACGGCACAGCAATCAGCAGGCGTCGAATGACAAACACTAGCATGTGAAAATGGTAACGATTCCGCCGCGTGCTTGAGTGTCCGTGTTACGGTTTCAACGTTGCCTTGTGAAACCGATAGTGACCGACCGGGTCAACTTCCACTCCGGTGATGCGCTTGCCTGTGGCGATTGCCTGTTGGGTATTGACCAAAGGCACGTGGCCGCAGATGTTTTTCTGCAAGTAACGCTCGATTTCGCGGTATGCGGTGACGCGCTCAGCCTGATCGGTCAGCGTTTGCGCTTTGACAATCATTTCGTGCAGCGTTGCATCAAACACGCGGCCGGCGTTGGGGTTGGAAGGCTTGCCTGTTTCGGGATCGCCACTGGCTAGCGGCATGTAAAAATTGTCGGGGTCGCCGTTGTCGCTCATCCAGCCGATCAACACGAGTTCATAGATATCCTGGCTGATCTTATTGAACAGTTCAGCGTTGGGAGTGCCAACGATTTCCACGTCCAGGCCGATGGCGTTGAGTTGCTGACGCAGCTTGTCAGCCACCTTGTCCGGCGTGGGCAGATAGGGGCGCGGGAGATTGGGGTAATACAGTTTCAACTTTCGGCCGGCCGCGCCTGCTTCGGTGAGTTTCGTTTTCGCTGCGGCTTGCCTGGCAGGCAGGGATTGGTCCGTTCCCGCGGCGCGAAAGTCCGGGTCGTACTCCGCCATCGGCTGTGAGACCAAGCTGAAGGTTGGTCGCGCGGTGCCGTAATAAAGATTGCGCAGAGCGTTGCGATCAATTGCCAGGCGGGTCGCTTCGCGCAGCGGCAGTTCTTTTGTTTTGTCGTGCTTCACGTTGACGCCGAGGTAGCAAATATTCAACGCCCACCAGCGATGCACCATGATGTCCGGATTGGCTTCCAAGGCATCCCATACTGGGCGCGGCGGATCATCCAGTACGTCCACCTCGGCGGACTTGAGCGATTCGATTTGACTATTGGGGTCGGCGACCTGCCGAAACACCAGCCGTTTGATGGTCGGTGCGCCTTCCCAGTAATCCTCGAATGCCGCCAATCGCGTCATGGCTTCGGTGGGATTGAAACTGCTGAGCATGTAGGGTCCGGTGCCGGCCGCCCATTCGGAAATGAATAAGCTGCGTACGCCGCCGGCTTTGGCTTGATCCGCTTCCGCCACGGCATGGTCGCTCACTTCGAGCAGTTTCGGACTGACGATGCTCGCACTGAACATGGACAGGTTCCGCAACGCGACCCGCGCGACCGGTGATTTCAAGTGAATCGTCAGTGTCATGCCATCAGCTTCGATGCGTTCCACAAACTGGAACTCACCGCGGTACGGCGCGATCGGCACGTCGCCGGTGAAACCAATCAGTCGGTCCAGGCTCAACTTGGCGGCGGTGGCATCGAGCTGAGCACCATCGTGAAACTTCACGCCCGCGCGAATCTTCAGCTCAAGCGACATGCCATCGTCAGCAATCGTCCATGACTCAGCCAGTTCCGGGATTAGTTGGTTTGCGTCCGTTGGATGAATGCGTACGAGTGTCTGGTAGATCTGTTTGATCACCTTGACATCACCGCCGTTGGACGTGTTGTGTGGGTCGAGCGTGGTGGATTTGTCCGCGGTCGCAACCGTGACGTAGACGTCGTCGCTGCTGGAATTGACCGTCAGCCGAGGGTGGGCTTTTTTGTACGCTTTGAGCGCGGCGGCGGCGGGACTGTCGTCATTGGCCGTGCCGCCTCCACCACAGCCAGCGAGCAGGCCGGCGAGCACAACGAGCGGGGCGATGCGATGCATGGGATCACCTGTGGTTCAGGGAGGTTGGGGTCAGATCAGGATACGCCAATCGTAGCCATTATCGGCCGCGTTTGGGACTTTCGGCCGCTGCTCCGGGCAGTTTCTTCATGAATGGACATCATGTCAGTCAACGGGCCAATGATCAAGGCGGGTTCCTTATTTTCCGATTGAACTACGGGTAATCGTCTTTCGTAAAGAGATGACGTTCGCGGACACCCCCAGGATCTGAGGAGCTCGGACATGTCCATTCGATCACTCGTCACCGGCGGCGCCGGTTTTATCGGAAGCCACGTCGTCGATTCACTGCTCGACATGGGCCATGAGGTCGTCGTGTTGGATGATCTGTCCGGCGGGTTTGTCGAAAACGTGAATCCCAAGGCGACGTTCATTGAAGGCTCCATTGTTGATCACGAACTGGTCAACCGCGTCTTTGACGAGCACAAGTTCACCTACGCCTACCATCTCGCCGCGTACGCGGCCGAGGGGCTTAGCCATTTCATTCGCCGATTCAACTACACCAACAACGTGGTTGGCAGTATGAACATGATCGACGCCGCAGTGAATCATGAAGTCAAGTGCTTCGTGTTCACCAGCAGCATCGCGGTGTACGGCCCCGGTCAGACACCGATGATCGAATCGATGAAGCCGGAGCCGGAAGATCCCTACGGCATTGCGAAATACTCGGTCGAACTCGATCTCGACGCCGCCCGCCGCATGTTTGGTCTGGACTCGATTATCTTCCGCCCGCACAATGTGTACGGCGAACGCCAGAACTCGTCGGACAAATATCGCAACGTAATCGGCATCTTTATGAACCAGATCATGCAGGGCAAACCATGCACGGTGTTCGGCGACGGTGAACAGACCCGAGCGTTTACCCACATTGCCGACATCGCACCCGGCATCGCCCGTTGCGTGGATGTGCCTGAGGCTTACAACGAAACATTCAATATCGGCGCCGACAAGCCCTACACGGTGAACGAACTTGCCACTATCGTGCAAAAGCACATGGGCGCCGACACCGGTATAGAACACCTTGATGCCCGCAAGGAAGTGGTGGATGCGTATTCCGATCACTCGAAGGCAGAGAAGCTTTTGGGTGTGAAACCGACAATTGAACTCGACGAAGGCATCGGCCGCATGGTCGATTGGGTCAAAGAAGTCGGCCCGCGCGCGTCGAAGGAATTTGAAGGCATTGAAATCGAAAAGAACCTGCCGCCGAGTTGGCGGACGGTGGTGACTGCGTGAACATCGGGTTTGATTGCACACTGACCGAACCGACCGGACCGATTGGAGAGCCGACCGTTGTACGAAGGATTCAAAGTTTCCGTGGTGATGCCCGCCTACAACGAGGAGGAGTTCATCGGCAGCGCGGTGTCCGGCTTTAAGGAAATCGACGCCGTCGATGAAGTGGTGGTGGTCGACAACAACTCAAAAGACCGCACAGCTGAAATCGCCGAAGCCGAAGGCGCGGTTGTTGTCACCGAATCCAAGCAGGGTTATGGTCACGCGAGCAAGACGGCGCTGATGTCGGCGACGGGTGATCTGGTTTTCATCGTGGAGCCGGACGGCACGTTCAGGCCTCGCGACATCTTCAAGTTCCTTCCCTACGCCAACGAATTCGACGCCGTGATCGGCACGCGCACCGCCAAGAGTTGCATCTGGGCAGGCGCCAACATGGGTTGGTTTCTCCGATACGGCAACGTCGCCGTCGCGAAACTGCTCGAATATCTGCACAACGGCCCTTGTTTCACCGATGTCGGCTGCACGTTCAAAATGATCAAACGCAAAGCCCTCGATCAGGTCGAAGACCAACTGACCGTGGGTGGTTCGCACTTCTCGCCGCAACTGATGACTGTCCTCGTGCGCAGCGGCTTCCGTTGCATCGAAATTCCCGTGCATTACCGCGGCCGACTCGGCGAATCCAAAATCACCGGCACATTCTGGAAAGCATGGAAACTCGGGTGGAAAATGATCTTCATGATCATCGGCTACCGCTTCCGCAGGTTCGAGATCAAGCAAACCACCGTGTCGGAAGACGTGTTGGTCGAAATCGGCGAGCATCATCCCAAACCGGCGGACGCCGAACCGCAGGATGAAACCCTTTCGACGCCCCAGGCTTCGGCGAACGGCTGACCTTGATTCAACCATTCGAGCATGCAGAAACCACCGCGCGATCGGTTTGACCGGTAGAATGCCCCGATGCCCGTTGTCTCGGCGACCGATCTTTGCAAGCACTATCACGTGGCGGAAAAGCAGCCCGGCTTTCTCGCGACGATGAAACATTTCATTCGACGAAAATACAAAACCGTTGAAGCCGTCAAAGGTGTTAACTTCGAGATCGAGCAGGGCGAGTTCGTCGGCTTCCTCGGCCCCAACGGTGCGGGAAAGACCACCGTTCTCAAAATGCTCACCGGGTTGATTCATCCCACATCGGGGGAATCAACGGTTGCCGGCCACACACCTTTTCGACGCGAGGCGGTCTTCCTTAAGCAGATCACGCTCGTGATGGGGCAGAAGCAACAACTGATCTGGGATCTGCCCGCGATGGATTCGTTGCGCGTCAACGCCGCCGTGTACGACATTCCTGATCCCGTCTTCGAGCAGCGCATTGGTGAACTGGCGGAGATGTTGTCGCTGTCCGAGGAACTGAACAAACCCGTGCGCAAATTGTCGTTGGGCGAACGCATGAAGGCGGAATTGATGGCGGCGCTGCTCCATCAGCCGCAGGTCTTGTTTTTGGATGAACCGACGCTGGGGCTGGACGTCAACGCCCAGTCGGCGGTGCGGGAGTTCCTGCGGCAATACAACGAGCGCCACCGCGCGACCGTCATTCTCACCAGCCACTACATGGCCGACATCACCGCGCTGTGCAACCGCGTTATGCTGATTCACAAAGGCGACCTGATGTACGACGGCAGCCTTGATGGCCTCGTCGAACGGTTTGCGCCGTTCCGGCAGGTCAGTGTTGAATTGAATCATCCGCATGACGAGGTCCAACTTGAACAGTACGGCGAACTGGAATCAGTCGAAGGCAATGTGGCAAACTTTCTGGTCAAGCGTGAACAATTGACACAAACAGTGGACCGATTGCTTGCTGATTTCGATGTACTGGACATGTCGGTTGCAGAGCCGCCGATCGAGCAGATTGTCGGGCGGCTGTTCAAACAGGGCGATGTGTCCAACGGGGGCGATTCGGCATCGGACGGCACGCCGGAGGCCGCTGCGCCGGAGCCGGCAGCCGAAGAGGTGCGCCCATGAAGGCGGTGCTGCGCAAAGCCGGCGTGTTGCTTTCGGTCAGCCATGCCCAGATGGTGGAATTTCGCTCGGAGATTCTGCTCTGGATGCTCGCCAGCAGTTTTCCGTTCATCATGATGTCGGTCTGGGTGAAGGCGGGCGAATCGGGTTCGTACGCGTTCAGCGCGGCTGAGTTTGCGCAATACTTCATCGCAGTGTTTATCGTCCGGCAATTGACCATCGTCTGGGTGATTCATGAGTTTGAATATCAAGTGGTGGAAGGGAAACTGTCGCCGTTGTTGCTGCAACCGATTGATCCTGTCTGGCGACACGTCGCCCGGCACGTGATGGAGCGCGTCACCCGCGCGCCGTTCCTGTTGGTCATTCTGATCACCTTCTTCTTTCTGTATGAACAGGCGCGATGGAAGCCGAGTGTTGAAGGAATCACACTTGCGGCGTTCGGCATTCTTGTGGCCTTCGCGTTGCGGTTTGCCATGCAATACACCTTCGCGTTGTTGGCGTTCTGGACGGAACGGGCGACGAGCATTGAACATCTTTGGTTCCTCGTGTACGTCGCGTTGTCCGGCATGCTTGGGCCATTGGATTTGTTTCCCGAATGGGCACGGCAGATCGCCAATTGTTCGCCGTTTCCCTATCTGATTTACTACCCGGCGATGGTCATGCGCGGTGAAACGTTGGACGTCAGCCTGGGCATGATCTTCGCCGTACCGCTGGCGTGGCTGGTTGGTTTCTTAATCCTCAATCGCGTCGTGTGGCGGATCGCATTGAAACGTTATTCAGCGATGGGGGCGTGAATGCAGATGAAAGATGAAACAACTGCAGTGCAACATGACGAACTGATGGCATGACCCGTTACCTGAAAACATTACGCCTCTTCTGGACCACCGCTGTGGCCGCGGAGATGGAATACCGCGTGAACTTCGTGCTCTCGGCGTGCAACGCGATCGGCGCCGCAGCCGTCGGGCTTTTCGGCCTTGAACTGCTCTACAGCCACAACGAAAACGCGCTTGGCGGGTGGTCGTGGGAACAGGCGCTGACTGTGCTTGGCCTCTTTGAAATCCTGCGCGGCATGACCACGTCGTTTCTCGATCCCAACCTCACACGCATCGTGCGCTACGTGTACGAAGGCACGCTCGACTTCATTCTGCTCAAGCCGATTGACAGTCAGTTCTGGCTGTCCATGCGAAATGTTTCGCCGTGGGGTGTGCCGGATATGTTGATCGGGCTGGGCATTCTCATTTTCGCCGGCGTACGGATGGACGTGCCGGCGGGGATGTACATAGTTGGTCTGATTCCCGTCGCGCTGGCAATGCTCGTGCTCTACAGCCTGTGGTTTGTCTTCGCCAGTCTCAGTATCTGGTACGTCAAAATCTGGAACGCGACCGAAGTGCTGCGCGGGTTGCTTGAAGCCGGGCGTTACCCACGTGCCGCGTTCCCCGGCCTCGTGCAAATCTTTTTCACCTTCATCGTGCCCGTCGCGTTCATGACCACGGTGCCTGCCCAGGTGCTCATGCAAGAAGCGACCGTGACCTGGATGCTCGCCGAAGCTGCCATCGCGATCGGCCTGTTTCTGTTTTCGCGCGTCTTCTGGCGCTTCGCCCTTCGCTACTACACCAGCGCATCGAGCTGAATCTGTTCTGACGATGTGAATGAATTGATTGGCATCCATCCCGATTCTCTTCCTGATCGTCTGCTCTCAACTTAGCCGCGTCGCTTGCGACGTGCTGTGCATCTTCTCCATTGTTGTCCCGCACTCCGGACACGCTCCTGCGCTGCCCTGCAGGTCATACCCACACCGCGTGCACCAACCGCGTTCGAGACGAATCCGAATCAAGCGCCGCCGCATCGATGCGCGAACCCAAAGCAACGGCAACACCGAGAAGAACAACACGGCAAACCAAAGCGGCACACGAATCAAGATCAACTCATTTACCCAGGGCATCGGTGTAGGGCCGTTTGGTTTTTTCTCCGGTTGACGGTAGTAGTCAAACCCGGCGAAGTGCGTCTCCCGGGTCGCGAGTGACAAATCCCATTCGACGTCCATGCCGTAGTTCCTACCTGGGTTCCATTCCCAAAATGGAACGTCGTCAATGCTCGATTCATAGACGACATACCCCAATTCCAACTTGCCTGACGAATGCCCGATCACGTACTCCCGGTCGGCATGAATTCGCCAAAGGATGTCGCAGGCGCCGAACGCCGAGCGAATCCACGCCAGGCAGCACGTCAGCATCAACAGCAGCGACAATCCCGCGACAAGATGAAAGAGCCAGCGAAGCAGCATGATGATTTGGACGTACTTCCTTATGGTTAGTTCACGACACCGCGACTGACATTTATTTCATGCCCAATTTCTTTCCCTTTGCCAGCAGAGCCATCGCCTCTTTTGCACGTTTGTCGCGCGTGGGTTGCCGTTTGGCGGTGGCGATCCAGCCGATGAACTGCAAGCGGTAACTTGGCGCCAGGGACTCAAAGAATGTGCGGGCCTTGGTGTTGCCGGCAAGCAGGGTGGCCAACTCCGCCGGCACTTCGTCGGGGATCATCGGCCGCGCATCAGCTTCCCATTGCCCCGACGCCTTCGCCGCCTCGATTTTGGCCAGCCCCGCTTGGGTCATCTTCTTCGCCTTGATCATCTTCGCCACGCGTTGCCGATTCAATGCTGACCAGTTGCTGCCATCCCTGCGCGGTGTGAACTTCCGGCAATACTTCTCGTCGTCGATCGTCTTGATGATGCTGTCAATCCAACCAAAACACAGCGCCTCCTCGACCGCATCGTCGTATGCCAGCGTCGGCTTGCCGGAATCTTTCTTGTAGAACACGAGCCATATGCCGTCGGCGACCTTTGCATGGTTTTTCGACAACCATTGCCGCCAGCCGCTTCGCGTTGTGATGCAGACTTGTTTCATGGTGAAAGAAAACTCTGGTCCAATCTAACCATGCATCCTAGGTTGTAAGGTGAATACAGGTCCGAAACGGACCAACCGACCCATGACCATCGAAAACCACATCACGATTGCAGCGCCGATTGCCAAGGTCTGGGCGGTTACCGAAGACATCGAGCGCTGGCCCAACTGGACGCCGACGATCGAAAAGGTTACGCGACTCGACGATGGGTTTTTCGGTGCGGGTAGTTCGGCACGCATCAAACAGCCCGGTTTGCCGGAAGCAATTTGGGGTGTGACCGCCGTCGACGCCGGCCAATCGTTCACATGGGAGACTCGTGTCCGTGGCATGCGCATGATCGCCACGCACGAATTGACACCCACTGATATGGGCACGCAATGCACGCTTCGGTTGACACTCAAAGGCCTGGTTGCCTTCCTACTTTGGCCGATGATCCGGTCAAAACTAGTCCAGGCGCTCCAGCAGGAAAACGACGGCCTAAAAGTCGTGTGTGAATCTACTGTCCAATCCCACGATACAGATCGCGCCCGGGTGCCGGGTTGATCCGAGCACGGCGGGATCGGGTCAAACCGATCCGGATCAGGCTGATTGCTCAGAATGTTCTGAGTGAAGGAGACATCGATTCGATACCGTTTCCATGCGCGGCCAGTGTATAGTTCATTTTCCATCAGGTGCCGATTTGAGGGCTCGCGATTTAACGATAAGCCTTGATTTACAAGTGATTTACGCTGCGGCGACGGCAAGGTGAAAATCCGGTGCCGTTCACGGTGAGTGCTCGCTTGAATCGCCCGACAGGGTGGGGCGGCCTTATACTGGGGTCGTTCATGGTCGCGCTTGGATTCAGTCGATCGTGAATGTATCGAACATGCAGTGAGTAGCGGAGTTGATTCATGCTGACAATTACTGGCCGTAGCCAACCCACCTGTGATGGATTCACGCGGCGCGACGTGTTGCGCATCGGCGCGTTGGGGGCCGGCGGTCTGACGTTGCCGCAACTGCTCGCCGCCGAGCAGCGAGCCGGGATTCGCAACTCGAACAAAGCGGTAATCATGGTTTACATGTGCGGCGCGCCGCCTCACCAGGATATGTACGACCTGAAGATGGATGCGCCGTCGGAGATTCGCGGCCCGTTCAAACCGATCAAGACCAACGTGCCGGGCATCGAAATCTGCGAGCATATGCCGCGGCTGGCGAAGATGATGGACAAGCTGATTCCGATCCGCTCGGTGTACGGTTCGCCGAGTGGTGCGCATGATTCGTACATCTGCTACACCGGCCGACCGAAGCCGGGCGAGCCGCGCGGCGGTTGGCCGAGTGTCGGCTCGTGTGTATCCAGTGTGTTGGGACCGACGCAGCCGGCCGTTCCGGCGTTTGTCGGGCTCGCGCCGGACGCGGGTCATCCGCCTTACGGTTCGCCCGGTTTGCCGGGCTTCCTCGGTCAGGGGCACGCCGCGTTTCGGCCGTCGGGACCGGTCGGTAATGACATGGTGCTCAAGGGCATTGACGGAAACCGCCTGAATGATCGCCGGAGACTGCTCAACTCGTTCGACCGTTTCCGCAAACATGTCGATGCCAGCGCCGAGATGGCGGGCATGACCACACTGCAATCTCGCGCGATGGACATACTTACCAGCAGTCGGCTCGCCAAAGCGCTCGACATCTCCGATGAAGACCCGAAGACGATCGCGATGTACGGCAAGGGCGATCCAAAGAAACACGCCGACGGCGCACCGCTTAACCTGCAGCACTTTCTCATGGCCCGTCGGCTGGTCGAAGCCGGCGTGCGCGTGGTGACGCTGAACTTCGGCCGTTGGGATTTCCACAGTAACAATCACAGTGAATTGAAGAACAAGTACCTGCCTTTGTGGGATCAGGGCGTGTCGGCGCTGGTTCAAGACCTCCATGATCGCGGATTGGCCGACGATGTGTCGGTGGTCACGTGGGGTGAGTTTGGGCGCACACCGAAGATCAATAACAAAGCCGGCCGCGATCACTGGCCGCAGGTCGGCGGCGCGCTGCTTGCCGGCGGAGGCATGAAAACCGGGCAAGTCATTGGCTCGACCGATCGGCTCGGCGGTGAACCCAACGATCGGCCGGTCCACTTTGGTGAAGTGATTGCGACGGTCTACAAACAACTTGGCATTGATCCGAATCAAACGACCGTGACCGATCTTCAAAACCGCCCGCGTTACCTCGTGGATGGAAAGTGGAAGCCGATGAAGGAGTTGGTTTAGTCGTTCCTGTCTGACGGGGCGATCTCCTCGTTGTCGGTCTTCGATTCAGCAATGCAATACAGGTGTTTCCTGCCGCGAAGGAAAAGTTCATTTCCCGCGATCGCCGCCGACGCACTGAAGCTGTCTTCCAGCCGGTTGAATGCGAGCATTTTCGGTTGATCGCTGTGACTGAGCACGAGCGTGTTACCACGCAGGTCGGTGATGTAGATCCGGTCTGCCGCGCCGACCGGTGAAGCGTAAGCATTGCCCAAGCCGTTAAGGCGAAACGGTCCCGGATCGTTTTCACCGGTCTTCGCATTGAGACGCGATAGCACGTTCTGGTAGTGCGCGTGAAAGTAAATCGCGTTGCCGTACAGCAGTGGCGAAGGCACGTAAGGCGTGCCGCGGGTGCGCTTCCACACGACGTGATCGGTGTGGGTGATGTCACCTTTGGCGCCGGCGAGTTTGATCGCCAGCAGCGCGCGTTTCTCGTAACTGCTGCCGACGAAGACCATGCCATTGCCGGCCACCGGTGATGCACAGATGTTCGCCGACATCCCGCCGCACTCCCAGACCACGTCACCGGTTTTCAAGTCATATGCACGGATGCGTTTCGTGCCCGGCACGATCACCACCGGTCGGCCGTCCTGCTTCACGACGATCGGTGTCGCCCAACTCGTCACCTCATCCCGCTGTTTGCGCCAAATCTCCTTACCGGTCTTCGCGCGAAACGCCACGACGAACGATTGCTCTTCATGGTCCCAATTGATGACCAGCGTGTCGCCGTGCAACACGGGCGAACTGCCTTCGCCGTGGCCGTGTTTGGTGTGCATATCGCCAAGGTCGTGTTCCCATTGAACGTTGCCGTCGAAGTCGAGGCAATACAAACCGTGGGAACCGAACGACGCGTAAACGTGTTTGCCATCGGTGGCCGCCGACGCTGATGCCAGGCTGGCCGTGTAATGTCCGCCTTCGTGCGGCAGCACTTCGTTGACCGCTTTCCGCCAGCGAATCGTCCCGTCCTTGCGATTCACCGCGATCACTTCAAAGCGATGTTTCTGCGACACGGGCACATTGTCATGCGCGCCCGGGCGATTGCTGTATTTCGGTTCACCCTTCTTCCCGACGGGTACGGCCGTGGTCACAAAGATGTGGTTGCCGCTGATGATCGGTGTCGAATGCCCTTTACCGGGCAACGGCGTCTTCCACTTGATGTTCTTCGTGTCGCTCCATTCCAACGGCGGCGCGGCGTTCGGTGCGACACCGGTGCCTAGCGGCCCGCGCCATTGCGGCCAGTCCTGATCGGCGAATCCCGTTGCCGCGCTAAGTATCAACGTTGCCAGCAAGACCGAAGTTGTTCGCATGGCATTCATCGTTCCCCGATCATAGGTGAGTCACTGTTTAGGAATATTCACCAGCGTGTAATACGCCTGCGGATGCAGCAGACCGTCGCCGGCCTTGTTCTTCACGCCGGTCAGATGCAGTTCATGCACGTAGCCAGCGCGCAGTGGTTTGACGGTCAGCCTCACGCTCTTGCCGCCCTTGCCAACCTTGGCGCTGACGATCTCCACCGCCTGCTTGTCCGCCTCGGGACCGCCGTAGCGGCTTTCGAGTTTGTATGTGTAACTTTCCATCCGGTAGCTGGCGATGTCCGCGGCTGTCTTCGCGTCGACCGGTTGGGTAAACGTCAACTCAAACCCATCCGGTTTCGCATGCATCTCGTGAATCTCGAACGGCACTTTGCCGGTCCATACCAGCCGCTCCAGGTTGTAAGGCTTGCTGCCACGGCCACCCCAACCACGGTTCGAGCCGCCGGCAAACATCACCGGTTTGCCGGAGTTCGGATCCTTGCCAAAGTGAATACGAATCAAGCCGGTTTGAAATCCTTCGCGGAAACGAAACGCCGCGCCCTGCCAGCGCCCGCCGACCTTTTCCATGTAAACGCGCATGACCCAGGCATGATGCTGGTCCGCGACAAACAGTTGTCCCTTGAACGGCCCAAACTTACCGTCGCTCGTGTCCCACGCCATGCCCGACGGGCTCTTGCCCATCTTGTCGTAAGGGAACCAGACGACGGGCATTTTGAAGTTGGGAATCTTTTTGTGCAGGTCTTTCATGTATTCGCCGTTGGGCACATCGCCCGGGCCGGGTTTTTTCAACTCCTTGGGAACGGCATCAAGTTTGGTGGTGTCGAGCCCGTGTGGATGGCCGTGATAATCCCCGAACTC
>JANQKH010000550.1 GCA_028281215.1 Phycisphaeraceae bacterium
AAGCAACTTTCACCGGACTGATCATCCTTTTGTTGGCACCTCTCTGTATGCAGGCGTCGGCCATTGAACCGCCAAACGGCGTCGAGGTTTCCAATCTCACCTTGGACGGGCGGATCGAAGGATCATCCTTTTCATTTGATGTAAACCTCAACGCCGCCACCCAGGCGGCGGACGACGTGTTGCCGTTGGTTCAGGGCGATGTGGTACTCGAAGAATTGAAAGCGCCAGCCGCCGGTCGAACGTTGTCGCTGGATACCGATCAACGTCTGTACGCATTGCGTTTCGCCCAACCCGGCGCCAAGCAGGTTTCCGCTACGTTTGCCGCGCGGGCCAACGTGGTGCAAAGCGATTGGCGCGAGAGCACATTCGCCCTTCCGGCTGCTCGCATTCGCAACATCGCATTGTCCTGTGACCGCGTCGACCTGGAAGTGCAACTGCCCGGCGCACTGCGCGTCCAACGCAAGGTTGAAAACGGCAAGCTGACCATCACCGCCCTGCTTGCACCCAATCGTCCGTTTACCGTCCGGTGGAAACCGCAGGTGCAGAAACTCGAAGGCAAACTGGTCGTTTCAAGCGAAGCGAACACAATCGTTACGGTCAGCGTCGGTTCCATTCGCCTCGACAGTGTCTTTGACTTCAAAATTTCGCAGGGCTCGCTCGACACACTGACGTTCAACGTGCCCACCGGACTGAGCGTCACGCAGGTGAAGGGCAGCTACATTCAAGACTGGTCCATCACGCAACCACAGGACAACAATCCGGCCACGCTGACCGTGCAGTTGAATCGAACGCAGAACGCCAACTACCGCGTGCAGATCATTGGTGAAATGGGCGTTGGCCAGTTTCCTACCAACGTCGACGTGCCGGTGATCATTCCGCAGGGTGGTTTACGCGCCGGCGGCAATGTGGTCATCGGTACGAACAGCGCTATTCAACTGGTCGTCAATCAGACAGTCGGCCTGACGCAGATTAACGGCTCGGCGTTTCCGCGCGTGGATCCCAATCGGCCGATTCCCACCAACAAGGCGTTTTACTACTCACACGCCACCACGCCCTACAAGTTGCCGGTCTCGATGGATCACATCGTGCCCAGCTACGACGTTTCGCAACGTATTCATGTTCACGCCAGCGAAAACGACCTGACCATTGTCGGCGGCATTCAAATGGATGTTCGCGACGCCCCGGTCCGCCACATTGAGTTGACCATTCCCACGGGATACGTCGGCGTGGATATCGCCGGCCAACACGTGGACGACCATTCGGTTCGTCCGGCTGTCGCCGGTCAGAACACGCAGGTCGTGGACATTTACCTGAAGAAACCGACCCTCGGCCCCGTGTTGATTGAGTTCAAGCTGGACTTGGGCAAGAGCCCGGTTGGTTTACAGCACGCCGTTTCCGGCTTCGGCGTCAAGGACGCCACGTTGAAGCGTAGCTTTGTGGCGCTGAGTGCCGAAGAAGGCATATACATCGACTCACCGCAAGCGCAAAACATGCGAGCGATGAACACTGCGGCTGTGCCGATGCAAATCTCCAACGCCCAGTTTGCGTTCAGCTTTCGACAACCCAACTGGTCCGTGCAATTCACACCGAAGAAACGCCCAGCCAGCGTCCGCGCCGAATCGTTTCACCTGATCACACTTGGTGAAGGCGTGTTGTACGGCAATATCGCCGTGAACTACTTCATCACTGGCTCGCCCATTGATACGTTCAGTTTCCGCATCCCTGCCGACATGACCGTTCAGTTTGTCGGCCAGGATCTTCAACCCATTCAGCGCAACGCCGACGACCCTGAACTGGTTACGCTGAAAATCAACCGCAAGGTCAAAGGCCATTACATTCTCAGCCTGGTTTACACGCAGAAATACAAAGACGGCGATGACCTGACGTTCGGTCGGATTCAACCGGCGGGCGATGAAATTCAAACGCAAAGCGGGCAGGTGGTGGTCGCCAGTCACTTGCACCTGGATCTGACAGAAAAAGATTCGCCGAAGTCGAACCTCGTGTCCATCTCGCCGGACGAAGTGCCGATGGTCAACCTGCTGGTAACCGCGCCGGTGCTCAAGGCGTACAAGTTTGCCCAGCCGCCGCACCATCAGACGTTGCAGGTTCGAGCGTTTGACCGTGTCGACCTGCTGCCCGCCGTGATTGAAGTCACCGACATTGAAACGGAAATCTTCATCGAT
>JANQKH010000576.1 GCA_028281215.1 Phycisphaeraceae bacterium
GGCCCAGTGCCGACCAGCAGGGCTGTGCCTTCGCGAATCTGCTCGTCCGAATATTGACTGAGAAACTCTTCGCAGTGAATGTTGAATCGCGCCGCCCGAAGAAAGTTTTCGTAGAACACTTTGGCGTAGTGAAACTTGACTGTGTAGTCGTCGATTTTCTCCGCTTTGGTGATGTGACGGTAATACTCGCGTGTGTGACCTTCGGTAATCTTGTCGTTCATCATCGTGTTGTAAGTGAACACAACATCGTCGGCGGTGAACGGATCGCCGGTGGAGAAGGTGACGTTTCTGCGGAGTTTGAAGGTGGTGGACAAGCCATCTTCGGCGGTTTCCCAACTCTCGGCCAGTTGGGGGACGAGCTCGGCCTTGCCGATGTCATAGATCGCCAGTGATTCCATCACACGGCAATACACCGCGCGGCTGTAAACATCGTGAGCGGTCAGTTCGTTCAGCTTCGGTGGAACGGACGCGAAATAATCCACGAACCAATCACCCTGGCTGTAGTCTTCGTTTTGGCGAACCTGGCGCAGGCGGTCGAAAGGGTCGGTGCCGGTTTTGTTGGATGCCTGATTCGTGTTGCCGTTGGATTGAAGTTGTACGCCGCTGGCGAGGGTGTCGCTGATGCCGCGAAGCGCTTTGGATTGCTCCGCGATTGTGCCCTGGATTTTCATCAGTTCGTCCCACTGACGGTTTTGCCGAACCATATCGATCCAAATGGTGATGATCAGGCCGGCCAGCAGGAGGAACATCACAGCGTCCTTGGGACCGAATCGATTTTCCATGTCGCACCTTTTCGTGGGAGCTTTTAGTTCTTCTTCACACTGCGCGGGTCGACGCGGTTACGCAACGCTTCGCCCATGAAGTTCAAGGCCATCAGCGTCAGGCCGAGCAACAGGCAGGGCCAGACCAGAATCCACCACTTGAACGGCGTGTCTTCCAGCGACAACGCGTGCAGTTCCTTGATACCTTCAGACGCGAGGTTCCCCCAACTGGGCAGGGGCGGTTGCACACCGATGCCGAGAAAACTGAGGAAGCTTTCCTGAAGAATCGCTGTGGGCACTGTCAGCGTGGTATACACAACAATAGGACCGACCAGATTGGGCAACAAATGCACGCGCAGGATTCGGCCTGACCCGACGCCGCACGCCCGCGCTGCTTCAATGAACGGCAACTCGCGCAAGCTCAGCACCTGCCCACGAATCACACGCGACATCGTCAGCCAACTCACACCACCGATTGCGATCAGTAGCGTGACGATCGACGCCAGCGTCATCGCCGTGGTCGGATCCATCCATGTGCCTTCACCGGGGCCGTCAAGCATGCCGGCGACAAACGGCTCCATGGCGATCTTGACCAGCACCACCAGCAGGATGTAGGGCAGGCCGTAGAGAATGTCGACGGTGCGCATCATGGCGGCGTCGGTGTGCCCGCCGGCCAGGCCGGACATCGCCCCCCACATCACACCGATAAACACAGAGATAATCGCGGCCGCGACGCCGATGCCCAGGCTGATCGCCCCACCCAACAGGCACCGCCAGACCATCGATCGGCCCAGCGCGTCCGAACCCATCAGCATCTCGTAAAAGTGCGGCGAATATCCCTCGGCGGCGCTCGCTTCGGTCAATGCGGCCGAGGGCGACCATGTCGGCGACACCCGCGCGTTATAGACCTGCTGATCGTACCGGGCGATCGACCACGGCAGGGTCAGCAGACAGGGGCCGGCGATGATCAAGAGAATGATCGCACCGGCGGTCCCGGCGCGCAACTTGGGCATGGCGAAACGCTTTCGGGAAACGGGCTGTGAGGGGGTCAATGTCTGCGACATCGCGACGCAGTATAGTGTATGAGTATGATGTGATGGGCAGCGGCGGGGTGGGCGGTCATTTGACCGTAGCCGCGGACCAACAATGGGCAGAGATTTCCTGCAAAACTCCCGTGTTTATAAGGTAGATGCAGATGATGGCAGCGATGGATCACCCCGCCAAGACGGACTTGGCTTGTATTCGACTGGTACTCATTGACGACCATGCGATGGTCCGCGATTCACTGGCGTCGCGGCTGGAAAACGAGACCGACCTGAACGTCGTCGGCGTCGCCGGCGTTGCCGGCGCCGGCAAAGAAGAGGTGTTTCGTTTGCGGCCGGATGTCGTGCTCATGGATATCGACATGCCCGGCATGAGTTGCTTCCATGCTGCGCGGCAGATTCACCGCGAATGGCCTGAAATCCGCATTGTTTTTCTCAGCGCGTTTACCAATGACAGCTACATCGAACAGGCACTGGCGGTCAAAGCGCGCGGCTACCTGACCAAGAAGGACGGCACCGGCATGATTGTCGACGCCGTTCGGACCGTCGCGATGGGCGGTGTCCATTTTTCTCAGGAAGTGCGGAGCCGACTCATCGTGGACGGCGAGCAGGTTCGGCTGGGGGTTGAAGGCCAAACCACCCGAGGTTCGATGCTGACCGTCCGAGAATTGGAAGTGCTGCGGTATATCGCTGGTGGGATGGCGAAAAAAGAGATCGGCAACACCATGGATTTGAGTGTCAAAACCATCGAAAGCCACTCAAACAGCATCATGCAGAAGCTGAATATTCACGATCGTGTGGAACTCGCGTTGTATGCGATTCGTGAAGGACTGGCCGAAGCGTGATGCAAATATGGCATTTTCAATGCTTTAAGACTCATGTTTTGTCGCCCCGTCTCGCACTAAGGAATCAAAAAATTGTCAAACTAGGTTGAATTGTCTATGGACTTCAGGGTTTTCCCTATACGATAATAACTGTATGGTTTAGAACTAAGTTCTTATCCAGAAATCAGTATTAACCTTGGCCGGTCTACTGGACCCCCCGGATCGGTCAAGGTCTTTTCTTGCGCCGTCATCGGGCCGAACCGGGGAATAATCCTCGATTTCCGGTGGTTATTCGGGTTATGACTTGTGCTGGAGGTCGTGACGTGGAAACGTCAACTTTCCGTCGGATGGCGATGGAAGAACTTGAAGCGGTACACCGCATGGCGTTTCACCTGGCTCGTGAGCCGGATGAAGCTGCCGAGTTGGTGCAGGAAACCTTTCTGCGCGCTTTTCGTGCAGAAAAAACGTTTGAATTGCGTGATCGTGGGATTCGCCCATGGCTTTTCAAAATCCTCCACAACGTCTTCTACACCCGGTTGGGCAAGCAGCGGCGTCAACCGACCCTGGCCGACGATTTGCAGTTCGACAACGCCGCCGGCGAACTCGATCAGCCCGCCCCGGCGTGGGATCTGGCGAGCCTCGATTGGGATCAGGTCGACGAGCGGATCAAGCACAC
>JANQKH010000691.1 GCA_028281215.1 Phycisphaeraceae bacterium
CATCCAAAAAGGTGACGAGATTACCGCCAACAAAGTTCGCAACGAAATGTCGCCTGAGTTGCAGACGATTGCTCACACCAAAGAGCAGCAACTCAACTACGGTGCCCGCGCCGTTGACACCAACCTCCGCCAGATCTGGACCGACTGGGATCGCTTCTGGCTGATCGATGAGCCCGTGCGCTTCTCGCCGTACCCGATTCCTTGATCACCTGAAACGGTTGTTCCATTCAAAACAAGAAAAACCTCCTGCATGCGCGGGAGGTTTTTTGTTGGTGATTTAGAATATGAAGACCGCACACACGCGGACTTCCTCATTTGAAGTAATCCTGCAACGCCTGTACGGACCAGTCGTCTTCGCGGAGTGCGGCGATGGCCTGGACCGCTGCTGCGGCGCCGGTTGAGGTGGTGATCATCGGTACGTTGAAACGCACGGCGGTGGCGCGCAGTCGGCCTTCATCGGTGGCGATGCCTTTGCGCGTCGGTGTGTTGATGATCAGCGACAGTTCGCCGTTCTTGATCAGGTCGACGCAGTTAGGCCGACCTTCGCTGATCTTTTTCAGGCGCTGCGTGGCGATGTTGTTTTCATCCAGCAACCGTTTGGTGCCGCCGGTGGTGACAACGGTGAATCCCATGTCGACCAGTTGGCGGGCGACGTCGATCATCATCGGGTTCTTGTCGGCATCGCGGATCGAGAGAAAGACTTTACCTTCGGTCGGCAGGAACGTGCCCGCCGCCATCTGGCTCTTGGCGGACGCGATGGGAAAGCTGGCGTCGATGCCCATGACTGCGCCGGTCGAGCGCATTTCCGGGCCGAGGATGACGTCGACACCGGGAAACTTGCTGAACGGGAAGACCGATTCTTTCACGGACGTGACGTGCGGCGACGGTTCTTTGGTGACGCCCATCGCGGCCAGCGATTCGCCGGCCATCGCTTTGGCGGCGACGCGCGCCCAACTGCCGCCGGTCGCTTTGCTCACGAACGGCACGGTGCGCGAAGCGCGCGGGTTCACTTCGAGCACATAGATTTGATAGTCGGTGCCCTTGGATTCGTCAGGCCGGGTGATGGCGAACTGCACGTTCATCAGCCCGCGCACTTTAAGCGCCTCGGCCATGCGACGGGCCTGGTCTTTCAGGTCCGCGACGACATGATCCGGCAGCGAGTGCGGCGGAATCGCGCATGCACTGTCGCCGGAGTGCACGCCGGCTTCCTCAATGTGTTCCATTACACCGCAGACCAGGGCCGTACCGCCGTTCTCATTGCCGAAATCGGCGACCACATCAACATCCACTTCAAGCGCCTCGGCGAGGAACTTGTCGATCAGAATCGGTTGATCATTCAGGTCGGAGACATTCACCGCCGTGCGCATGTAGTGCCGCAACTGCTCTTCGTTGAAGCACGTTTCCATGCCGCGTCCGCCGAGCACGTAACTCGGCCGCACAAGCACGGGGTAACCGATGCGTTCGGCGATTTCGACCGACTGCTCAAGCGAATACGCAATGCCGTTGTCCGGCTGACGAATATCCAGCTTTTGCAACAGTTGCTGGAAACGTTCGCGATCTTCAGCGAGATCGATGGAGTCAACACTGGTACCAATGATCGGTACGCCGGCCGTTTCCAGAGCATGGGCAAGGTTGAGCGGTGTCTGTCCGCCGAACTGCACGATCACGCCATGCAGCAAGCCGTCGTTCGGTTTGCCGGGTTCGAGGGGTTTGCCGTTCAGTTTTTCACAGATGTTCAGCACGTCCTCAAACGTCAACGGCTCGAAGAACAGCAGGTCGCTGGTGTCGTAGTCGGTCGACACGGTTTCCGGATTCGAGTTGACCATCACGGCCTCAAACCCAAGTTCCTGCGCGGCGAAGGCGGCCTGCACACAACAGTAGTCGAACTCGATGCCTTGCCCGATGCGGTTCGGTCCGCCGCCGAGGATGATGATTTTCTTTTTCTCAGTGACGCGGATTTCATCGTCGAAGATGGATGGTGTGCCGCCGGCCTCACCTTCGACGCCGACTTGTTTAATTGGGGATTCGTACGTCGAGTAGTAGTAGGGCGTCGCGGCTTCAAACTCAGCAGCGCAGGTATCGACCAGTTTGTATACCGTCGCTATGCGCAGATGCTGCCGATGCGACCGCACGGCCATGATGTTCTGCGGCGTGATTTTGCCGAAATACACGTTCGCCAACTGCGCGTCGGAATAACCGAGTTGCTTCGCTTCAAACAGCACATCGCGCGGCACGTCTTCCAACGTTTCGTAGCTGATCAGCGTCCGCTCGAAATCCACAAGTTGTTGCAGTTGATCGAGGAACCACGGATCGATCGAGTTGGCATCAAATACATCCTCAATCGACCAGCCAAGCTTGAACGCGTAGCGAATGAAATAGAGTCGACCCTGCGACGGCGTGCTCAGCTTGCGGCGAAGTTTGTCCTTGTCGATCGGCCAATTGGTTTCGACCATCTGGTCCGCGCCGCTGTGGCGGTCGACTGCGTCCTTGAGCACTGAACCATGCCCGGCGCCGAGCCCTTGCAGGAGAATCTCCAGTTGGTTGCGGGCGTCGTCGTCAAGGTTGCCGTACAACACGGGATCGTGATACAGCGTGGCGACGGCTTCGAGCGGGGTGGCTTTGTCCTTGCCCATTGCTTTGCCGACAACGGTCTGAATCGCCGGCAGCGCGTTGGGGTGTTCGTCCCGCAGCCAGGTCAACGTCAACTGCAAACTGTTGAACCAGTCATCCTGATTGTCCAAGCCGAAGCCGAACCGTTTGACCTCCATCGAGCGAATGCCCTTCTGGAAGCTTTCCTTAAACGTACGGCCGATCGACATCGCTTCGCCGACCGACTTCATCTGCGTGGTCAGCGTCTCGTCGGCTTCGGGGAACTTTTCAAACGCCCAGCGCGGCAGTTTGGTGACGACATAGTCGATCGTTGGTTCAAAGCAGGCGACAGTCTTTCCGGTGATATCGTTGGGCAATTCGTCGAGTGAGTAGCCCACTGCAAGCTTCGCGGCGATCTTAGCAATGGGGAAGCCGGTTGCTTTCGATGCCAGCGCGGACGACCGTGACACGCGGGGATTCATTTCGACGACGACCATCTCGCCGTCCGTGGGGTTGATGGCGAACTGGCAGTTGGATCCGCCGGTCTCGACGCCGATCGCGCGGAG
>JANQKH010000766.1 GCA_028281215.1 Phycisphaeraceae bacterium
ATGCGCCCATCGAGGGGAACCCGTCGAGCGTGAAGCCGGTCGACATGAAGTTTTCGCCGGGCCCGTGCGTGTTCGACTTGCCGGTCATCGAATGAATAAAGCACATCTCGTCGGCCAGTTCCGCCAGGTGCGGCACGAGATTGGATATGTATTTGCCGCTTTGCCCGCGCGGCTTGAACGCCCACGGACTCTTCGTCAGATTGCCTTGTGCGCCCTGGAATGTGATCAGTTTCTCATTGCCCGGCATCGGTTTGCCGTGCATTTTGATCAGTTCCGGCTTGTAATCCCACGTATCGAGATGACTGCACGCACCGGAACAGAACAACACGATGACCCGCTTGGCTTTTGCAGCGAAGTGCGGTTGCCGCGGCGCGTGCGGACGCGCCGGATTGATGACCGGCCGAATGGGTCGCGGTGTTTCTTCGTCCGTGTTATCCGCGGCGAGCAAGCCGTTTTGATGCAACAGCGACGTCAAACCAATGGCGCCCAGCGCCGTGCCGGTGTCACCGAGGAACCGCCGGCGGTTAAGAAGGTCGCGAGCGGGCGTGCTTATCTTTGCTGCGTTAGGCATGATGTTTGTCATCGTAGGGTTGGCCAAGTTCTGCGCGGCCCACCACCATGTTGTTGTTCATTGCACAAATAGAAACTCGTTCGCGTTCAGCAATGCCCGGCAAAAGGCGTCGAGACCGTGTTCGTGGATCAGTTGTTGAGCGTGTTTCGATTCAATGTCACTCGGCGGTCGGCCGAACGTCAGCGCGAAGGCTTGATGCACCTGATCGGCCGTCGACTTGTGTTGTTTGCTCAATCGCTGGCTGAACAGATCCGCCTGTTGCAGCATGAACGCGCTGTTGAGCAGGTTGAGTGCTTGCAACGCCGTGGTCGAACGGGCTCGTTTGTCGATGGTCTGCCCGGCGTCGGGACAATCGAACACGCCGAACGTCGCGTCCTGTTCCATACGCACCTTGTACATGTAGATCATGCGCCGCCACTCGGTGGGGCCGAAGGTGGTCTTCGGTTCATACACGCGCACGTAGTTGGTGTTCGGTTTGAACACATTGAACCCGGGCCCGCCCATGCGCAGATCGAGTGAACCGGAGACGGACAGCGTGGCGTCACGAATCACTTCCGCTTCGAGCCGGCGGGGCGGGAAGCGCCAAAGCAGGCGCGTGTCGGCGTCGACACGTTGAGCCGCCTCGCTCGGCCGACTCGCCTGCCGCCACGTGTGCGATTGGAGGATCAGCGATTGAATGTGTTTGACGCTCCAGCCGTTGGCCATGAATTCTGCAGCGAGCCAGTCGAGCAACTGCGGATGCGACGGTTTGGCGCCCATGTGCCCGAAATCGCTGGGCGTGGCAACCAGCCCGACACCGAAGTGATGCTGCCAGATGCGGTTGACCATCACCCGCGCGGTCAGCGGGTTCTTCTTGCCGGCAATCCAATTCGCCAGCGCGATGCGCCGTTGGTGCTGTGGTTCATCCGGCTTTAACTTCAAATTGCCATCGAGCACGGTAACCGCGCCGGGCGCGACGACTTCACGCGGTTGCATTGGATCGCCACGGTAAAGCCGGTGCGTCGGCTTCGGTTGGGTGAAGTTGCCGGCGTAGGCGGTGACCGGTTTCGACAACGTCGCGATCTTCTGATTGTTCGCTTTGATTGCGTCGTAATGCGCGGTTGCTT
>JANQKH010000784.1 GCA_028281215.1 Phycisphaeraceae bacterium
CAGCAACCCGCGTTTTTCTTTCGCGATGGTAAGCCGACCCTTCGGATCAAACGCCAAGCCGATCCACGAATCCTCGCCCAATTGCGCCGAGCGCAACAACTCCACCTTGAACCCTTCCGGCACACGAATGTCGCTAGTGGGCGTCGCTTGTCCGGCGCCTTTGGCGAGCTTCCAACTGTTGTACGCATCAAACGCCTGTTTGGCGTCGAACGGATTTCCCCACTGTTTCACTTCCGGTGAACCGTATCGCCCGACGCTGACCGCGCGAGGCCAAGCCTTGGCGCGGAACGACGCCTTGGTCCAACCGTCAACTTTTTTCGTGCTCACCCGCCAACGGGTGTCGGTGACGAGCACAGGCGTCGGACCGACATCACTCGCCAGTTGCAACATCACACATATACCGGCCGGACCGGTGCGATGCGTTGCCTCCACACAAAGCACGTTTTCTCCCGGGCGGATCAAACCGGTCACGTCCGCGCTACCAGGCTTTTGAAAACCAGACATCTTTGTCACACGCTGACCATTGACATGGATCACCATCGTGTCATCACACACACCGAGCAGTACGGCCTGAATCAAGCCGGGCTCCGCGACGAACGTGCGATGTAAATAAACCGCCTGCCCATCCACCGGCGTCCGCGAACTCCATATCCAATGCGGCGCAGTTTGTGCGAACGATGCACCGCTGTGACAGAACAAAACCAACAGCGCGGCGACCAGCGAAACTGACCATGATGAACGATTCATTCCGTACCTCCGTCGATCGGTGCATCTTAACGCGGTTTTTCTGTCGCAATACACCCCGTCAAATCCAAATATCGGCCAACCAACAGGATCGAAGCACTTGGAAGGGCCGCGATTGGTCGATATTATCCTTGTGATGAATACTGCACCGATCCTGACACAATCTTTCACGGAGAAACCGTCTGACCGTTTTCAGCCGAACACGCGCAATGCATTTTCGCTGATGGAAATGATCGTGGTGATCGCGGTGATCACCATGTTGGTGTCCCTGTTGATGCCGTCGCCTGCACGCTCGAAGTATGAAACGCGCTCGACGCGCTGCGGCTCGAACAAACGACAGATCGCCGTCGGCCTGACCGCCTATGCAGACATGAATCGCGGTTGGTACCCCGCGCGGTTCGCACAGCAAAACTCCTACGACCACCCCTTCTGGTGGGGCCTGACCAACAATGCAAACCTCGACATGCACGAAGTCGCCGACGACATCTTCGGCGGCACAGGTCTGCAAGTCCCGTCGATCCTGCTTTGTGAGATCAGTCCGACCGCGGTCTGGGGCATCGACATCCCCTGGCCGTTGGGCAACATTTATCGATCCAACGTCGCGGTGACCGGCGGTTGGCATTGGCAATCGACTTCGCCTTCCGCTTGCACGCCGTTGCAGGATTTGAGTGTCATGCCGCTACGCAACGATCAGGCACATAACCGGCCGGTCGCGTTCGACCTGATCGAATACATGACCGGCAACTCCAACAACGGCTACACCGGTTGGGTCATCGGGCATCAATACCAGGGCATCTATCACTATCGTTCTCAGTCCGGCACAGAGATCGCCCCGCCGGACCCTATCCCCTTCGCCTACGGCGATTGCAGCGTGCGCTTTACCAAAGAGCTGGAACCGTACTACGTCGACCCCGGTTGGGGCACGAAGTATTGGGCGGCGGACTGACGCCACGCAACGTGCTGCGACAAACACATTCAAATAAACGTCAGTGTACGTGGCTGGGACAAAGAAGGCTCGGCGATGAGCCCCGTGTATTCGCCCGCGGTTAAGATGTGCGTCCATCCAACGTTCAAGTAGAGAAAACCACCATGAAACACTGCCTATCGCTTTCACTTGCCCTTGTGATCATCGCATCGTTGTTCGTGCCGGCGTCCGGTCAGAAGTTAACCGGCCGCAAATGGCTCGACATGGATTACGGGCCCTACAAAGCCACGACCATCGAAGCCGCCGAGCCGAAGGGCAACTTCGCGTACAAAGGCATCGCCATTCGCGTGGGTGACGATGATCAAGGTACAGTCTGCTTCGACACGGACACCCTCCGCTACAGCGCCGGCTGGACCGGTGGCTGGCTCAACCTCAACGGCGTCGTCTACGACGGCAAACACTGGGCTTACCCCTCCGTGCAAGGCGACATCGTTTTCAGCAATCCCGTCGGACCCGGTTGGGCATCTCCCGACAGTATCGCCAAAGAACCCTTCAAAGACCCACGCTTTCGCGGCAACGACGACAAACCCTACGGCCCTCTGCCGCGCGCGTGGGGACAATGGAAAGGCCTCTACGTGCACGGCGACCAGGTCGTGCTGCACTACACCGTCGGCGGCGTAAAAGTGCACGAACTGGCGGACGGCGAACGCACCGGAGACCAACTGCTCTTCACGCGCACGCTGAACATCGCGCCGTCGAAAAAACCGATGGTGTTGCAGGTCGCGCAGAAGGCCGGTGAATCGACTTTTATCGGCCCCCGCACCGGCAAGAAAGAACTCGGCCGAAAGAACGCCACCAGCGCAACGTTTGTCACCATCGGCCAAACGGCAACGGCGGACAACGACGACCAGGCGAACGCGCCCCTGCCGAGCAAAGGCCTGGTCGCACACTGGACATTCGACGACGCCAAAGACGGCGCCGTCGCCAACGCCGCGTCGAAACAGTTCACCGCCAAACTGAGAAAGGTGAACACCACCACCGGCGTGCGCGGCAAAGCGATTATGCTCGACGGCGGCGATCACGGCATTGTCAGCGATTCGGCCAAACTTAAACTCGGCCTCAACGACTACACCATTGCCGCGTGGATTCGCACCTCGGCCGACGGCACAATCCTCGCCAAAGCGCCCGCCACTGGAAGTTGGGCTGAGCAAGGCCGCACCTTTTTCGTGCGCGGCGGCAAACTGGCCTTCGACGTCGGCTGGGTCGGCATGGTCAACACCAACGCCAAGGTCGCCGACGGCAAGTGGCATCACGTCGCCGCCACCTTCTCCAAGGACAGTAGTACCTACGAACTTTTCATCGATGGCAAAGCGTCCGCGAAAAAGAAGCTCGACGTCGAGCAGGACGACAGCGACCATGTGGTGAAGCTCGGTTTCACCTCGCCCGATTTCCCCAAACGCCAGGGCGGCTTCCGCGGCGCGATGGACGACGCGCGCATCTATGACCGCGTG
>JANQKH010000785.1 GCA_028281215.1 Phycisphaeraceae bacterium
GGCGTTCCAGTTCATGTTCCACGCGCTGAAAGAAGGTTGGCTGGGAGAACTGTTTGAAGTGCACACGGTGATGAGCAAAGTCGTTGGGGCATCCACGCGCCAGTCCATCGCCGCGTTCACCGGCGGGTCGATGTTCGAACTCGGTTGTCACATCATCGATGCGACCATCAAGGTGCTCGGCAAGCCGAACAAGGTACACGCGCACCTTCGCCGCACGAAACCGACGGAGGACACGTTGGCCGATAATTGCCTCGCCGTGTTGGAATACCCCAAAGCCACCGCCACCGTGCGCAGCGCGCTGTTGGAAGTGGATGGATTCAAACGCAGGCAGTTTGTTGTCTGCGGCACAGGCGGCACGGTTGACATCCGTCCGCTCGAACCGCCTCGGTTGCAACTTGCCCTCGCCAAAGCAGCAGGAAGATACAAGCGAGGCTATCAACATGTCGAACTGCCCCGATCGCCGGGGCGCTACGACGGTGAATTCATCGATCTAGCCAAGATCATCCGCGGCGACAAGGAAGCCGACTTCTCACCCGAGCATGACTTGGCTGTACATGAAACGGTGTTGCGCGCGTCGGGGATGCCGGTGAATTAGGCTCCCTACGAACACGCAAACTCAATTATCGAAAAGTAACCCGTCACAACTCGATCTTCGTCCCCAACACCTCCAAGAACTTGCCGATCCACGCCGGATGCGCCGGCCATGCCGCTGCCGTGACCAGATGACCGTCCACGTGCGCCGCTTCATAACCGATGTCCACCCACGTACCGCCGGCAGCGGTCACGTCCGGCGAACAGGCGGGATACGCCGAGCATTCTTTGCCGTCCAGCACGTTCGCCGCCGCGAGCAATTGGGCGCCGTGACAGATCGCCGCGATCGGTTTGCCGGCATTGTTGAATGCCTGGACGATCGCGATGACCTTCTCGTTAAGCCGAATGTATTCCGGCGCCCGGCCGCCGGGGATCACCAGCGCATCAAAGTCGTCGGCGTTGACTTCGTCGAACGAACCATTGAGCGCAAAGTTGTGTCCCGGCTTCTCGGTGTAAGTCTGGTCGCCTTCAAAATCATGAATCGCGGTGCGGATGGTGTCGCCCGCCTTTTTGTCGGGGCAAACCGCCGTGACCGCATGCCCGACTGCCGCCAGCGCCTGAAACGGCACCATTACTTCATAGTCTTCCACGAAATCACCGACGAGAAACAGGATCTTCTTCGCTGCCATGTGAGGTTCCTTTGCGTTGGAGTTCAGATGCACATTAGGTGCGATGCGGGCAAATCTTTCAAGCGGGGATTTTTTATAAGGAAAGCATGAAGGCAGGAAAGGGGCGTGTAATCGTGAAGCCAGAAAACCACGAGATGGATTGGGGTCGGGTTGGATCTGTTGCGGATGCGATGTTAAGTGATTCATGGTGGTGATGCCGTATTCAATCCCCATCTCTTCCTGCATTCCTAATTGAAAGACAGAATTGCAGCATCGAACGCAACGCGTCACAATGCGGCAGTGAAGATCGATGTTCGTAATTCTCGGCGCGAAAAGCTTGGTGTGGTCATTGTCGATGACAAAGAACCCGCCTCCGTGGTGAAGCCGGATGGGCCGCCTCAGCCGCCACAGACGGATGGCGACGCGAACACGGGCGAGGTTTACCTTTCATGGGATGGCGCGGTCGACGATCAGGGTTACCTTCGGCGATGCCCGGTTTGTGGTTGCCGCGAGTTGTTCTCACGCAAGGACTTTCCGCAGATCACCGGGTTTGTGATTGTCGTGCTCGCCGGTGTGCTGGCGATGGGTTTGTTCGTCGGCGGCGATGTGTACATGGGGTTGATTGTGCTCGGCGCGTGTGCGGTGCTCGACGCGTTGATTTACTTTTTCGTCGGCCGATGCATTGTGTGTTATCGCTGCCGCAGTGAATTTCGCGACACGCCAATCGGGTCGCACCACCAGGGTTGGGATCTGGCGGTGGGGGAAAAGTATCGGCCGGTGCGGCAGGATGCGGTGGCGGAACGTGAAGCGAAGGATTGAACGGTGACGCCTTACTATCAGCTCTACATCTACGGCGCCGGCGGGCACGGGCGCGTGGTACAAGCGTCGGCGATGCATGTTGACGGCGTTCAGTTTCACGGATTCATCGATGACGGTGATCAGAAGCAGACGCCATCAAAGGTGTTGTCGCCAGCCGATCTGCAATCGATGGACCGCACTTTTATCGTTGTGATCGTGGGCATCGGCGACAATCACGCGCGGGAACGGATTCATACGCGACTTCGCCGCGAAGGCATCAACACCGTCACCGTCATCGATGAATCCGCTCACATCATCGGTGACCTGGAATGGGGCGGCGGCATATACGTCGGCCCTCGTGCTGTGATCAATGTGGATGTGCAATTGGACGAAGGCGTGATCATCAATACCGCTGCCGTTGTTGAACACGACTGCCGCATTCACGCCTTCGCCCACATCGCGCCGAACGCCACACTCTGCGGCGGCGTTCAAGTCGGCAAGCGCTCAC
>JANQKH010000815.1 GCA_028281215.1 Phycisphaeraceae bacterium
GCGGCCTTTTCCGCGCGGGCGATCAGGTTCGCATACGCCTTAGGCGACTTGGCCACATCCAGCCCCGGCCGATCATTGGCCACATCCTTCTCTGAATCTTCGTCGACAAGCATTCTGACCGGCGCATCCGGTAGCGGCGCGCCTTGCAGGCGCGTCGCCGCGAGCAGAGCATTGCTGTCGATGTCTTCGTTGAACACCTGCTCAACGCGTTTCAGATCGTCAATGGCGGGAAAATAACGCGGCAGCGCGCGCGGCAGAAAGTGTTTCAACTCCAGGAATAACGCCACGAACTCACAGTAGACACGGACGTTGTCCATCGGCGGCAGCAGAAACTTTTCCTTGCGCATGACCTCGCGGGCTTCATCGAACGCTGACTGCCCGATCGCATGGATACGATGCACGGCCGCGGTCGGCGTGAGATGCCCCTGCTCGATCCGCTGCTTCATTTCCATGTCAATCCGGGCGTGATAAAGCAGTCGCCAGTAGTAACGCAGTACTTCCTGCTGGTGCATCGAGGTCAGGTGCTCGGGGCGCGGGCGGGCGATCAACATGACCCGGTCGGGCAACGTGAGCGACGCGGGCAGGTCGAGTTCATCGCGATCGACCAATTGAAGCAGCGCGCTGGATTCAATGACATAGGTTTTGCGGTGCGGCACGGACTGAAGAAAGCTGGTCAGGCCGCGATCCATGCGAATGATCCGGCGCATGATCCGCGCCGGTGTAAGCACGGCCGCGGGCTCCGCGTTACGCAGGGCATGCGCCAGTTGATCAATCGTGATGTGTGCGTCGGTGTGCCGGCCCATGCGCCTGTCAGTCGTTCCATCAGTAGGTGGTCGTCAATCGACGAATTGTAGCCGGTCGAATCGGCCCGAGTGTGCGACGGTTCGGCCGCGCAGCGAGAGCCGATGCATCAGCGATTGCTACCATATTCCGCAATGCCGCCTCATCGGGAAGACCTTTTTGAAACGCGTTCACCTTTTTTACTGCCTTTCCGGGTTCGTAACACTTGGATACCAGGTGGTCTGGTTTCGGTTGTTTGATGATCACTTCGGCGCGACGGCGTTGACGTTTGCGCTGGTGTTGTGTGGATTCATCGGCGGGCTCGGCGTCGGCGCTTTGTGTAGTGAGTGCATCGCCGCGCGGGTCGGTCGCGTGTTTCGCCTGACCGACCGCCTGCGTATCTATGGTGCGATCGAACTGCTAGTCAGTCTGACCGCGCTGCTGACCATGGCGGCGATGGCGATACCGGCTGATCTATGGGGCGGTTTCCCGTATGAATTGTCGAACGACATC
This sequence comes from Phycisphaeraceae bacterium, assembly GCA_028281215.1. Classification (GTDB taxonomy): domain Bacteria; phylum Planctomycetota; class Phycisphaerae; order Phycisphaerales; family Phycisphaeraceae; genus JANQKH01. The sequence goes on from JANQKH010000815.1 coordinate 1,294, forward strand.
TACGAGTCCACGGCCGTGCGGCAGTGGTCGCGTGTCGGCATCGCGTTGCTGTGTGTGTTGCTGCCTTGCATTCTGATGGGGGCGACGTATCCGCTGTTGTGCGCGACCTACCCGTTTCACGACGGTGACGAGCAAGCCGGCGCGGCCGGCCGTCGTCGTTTTCCCGCGGCGCTGTATGCGTGGAATACGTTGGGCGCCGGCGCAGGCGTGCTGGTCTGTCACTTTGTGTTGCTGCGCACGATCGGACACCACGCCACCTACGGTTTGATGATCGGATTGAATGCGCTGATCGGTGCGTTTTTCATCTGGCAAGGCGGTCAGCCTGAATCGGAAACGACTGCAACTCGCGGAGAAATCGGGGATGGTGAGACAAACCGGACATCCACGGGCATGTGTTTGACCTTCGCCATACTGGGCGGTCTGCTTACCGGCGCGTTGGAAGGCGATGCGCTCAAGCGGGTGTGGTTTTGGGGTGGCACATCCGGGGCGGCGATGGCGTTTGTGTCCTTCTGGTCGATCCTGGCGATCTTTCTCGGTGCGTTCGCGGTCCGGGTGTTGCCTCGCCTGGGTTGGGTGGGGATCAAGGTGATGCTCGTGGTCGGCGCGGCAGTCTACTTTTTCACATGCCAGAACGGCTACGCGATTCGTCAACACCTCATCGACGCCGACCTCGCCGCGGTGCGCGAAGCAATGGCGTCACACGCGATCACCGAACCAGTGCAGGTGCGGTTTCAGTCGGGGCTCGCGCAAGTGCTGTGGTTCACCGGCATTGTGGTGTTCCCGGCGATGTTTGCGTTTTCGATGGTTCTTCCTTTTGTGTGCACACGGTTGCATGCCGCCGGTCGACGCGTCGGCATGGCGTACGGCCTGAACACGCTTGCTTTTTGTGCCGGACTGGTTGCGTTCACCTTGGTAGCGCCGCGCGTCAATGCTTTTTTCGCGTTCAAATCCTTCTTTGCCATGCTGGGCGTCGCCGTGGTGCTTGCGGTGGTGTTGTTTGAGCGTTCGCGTTGGAACGGCTGGGCATGCAGCACGGCGGCCGTGGGCGTTGTCGTCGCGTGCTTTTTGACACCAACCGATTTTGACGCCGATATGGTGTTGCCCGGCAGCCCGCCGTCACAGGCGCGCATTCACGAACTACGAAGCAACGGCAGTCACACCACGTATGTCGTTGCCCGCGCGGGCGGTGCGACGCTTTACTTCGACAACCATCCAATGTCGTCCACCGCGCGGCCGGCACAGACATATATGCGTTTGATGGCGCATGTGCCTTTGCTGTTGCACGAACGTCCTCGCAAGGCGTTGCTGATCGGCTTCGGCGTGGGGAACACCGCCTCCGCCATCGCCGCGCACGAATCCATCGAACAGATCGACGTCGTCGAACTGAATCGCAATGTGTTGGAGACTGCGCCGTTCTTTTCGATTGCTCACAATCGCGTACATCGTGATCATCGCGTGCGGATGATTCTGGATGACGGCCGGACATTTTTGCGGTTGACGGATCAGCATTACGACCTGATCACGAGCGAGCCGCCCCCGCCGATGCAAGCCGGTGTGCATCGCCTTTATTCGCGACAGTATTACCAGGACGCCCGCGATCACCTGACCGAACGCGGGTTCATGTCGCATTGGCTGCCTGCGTATCAGATGCCGACCGTAGCGGTGCATCACGTCGTCACAACGTTCACCGAAGTGTTTCCACACACGATGCTGATTACCGGTTATGGTCGCGAGTTTGTGTTGATCGGCAGCCGCTCGCCGATTGATTTACGTTTGATTGAATCACGTTTCCGTTCGGCGCGCGGCGCGGAACTGGATCTTCAACGCATCGGGGTGAAAGACCCGGCCGGCCTGCTGGCGCGCATCGTGCAGACCGACGGCTCGCTTCGCAAACAATTCAGCGCCGGCCGCGTGATCGACGATGCACGTAACGATTTGCTGACACTGTTCGCCGACCCTGCCCGTCCGACGGCGATGCCCTACGCATCGCCGAGTGTGCTTGAGTGGTTTGATCAGAGCGAACTCGCATCGGGCGATCACATGCGCGGCATCCTCACCCACGCGGGCCGGCTTCGCTATCACGTGCCCGACTTTCCGCGCGACGTGCTTTCGGTGATGCCCGATGACGCGGGCGTCTGGCTGGCGGATGCCGACTGGCGCAGACTCGATAACCTGCGTCGCCAAGCAGCGTCGGCGCGCGCGCGCGGCCTTGCCGGTGAAGCGATCGCGCTGCTCAAGCAATCACTGGACCTCCAACCGCAACAGCCGTTGATCCTCATGGATCTGGCGCGATTGTATTTCGAGACCCAACAATTCGAGGCCGCGCTGCGGCAACTTGAATCGCTTGTGGCGATCGAGCCGAATGATGTCGCCGCCCGTCACGCCATGACGGACACGCTCATCGCCCTGCATCGTTTCGACAAAGCGTTGGAACAAGCCGACCATTGCGTGGCGCTGCAACCGGACCGCGCAGACCTGCACATTCTTCGAGCGGGCCTTCTCGTCCAACTGAATCGGATTCCGGAAGCCATCGAGGCGTATGACCAAGCTTTGCAGTTGGATGAGTTTTCACTTGAAGCCAAGACGAAACGGGATGCGTTGTTGAATCGCTAGCGTGTTTCTCATCCCAAGCGTCGCGAAGTTGGATGCCACATCCGCATCATCTTCGCCGCCAACGAAACCTTGCTTGCCAATGATGCAATCAAAAGCATGGCCGCACGGGCTAACGCCTTCGCGACTGCTCCACTTGCGTTTAAAATGGAGTACGCCCCACTGTTGAACGGTGACGATTTGATCTGGACGCATGTTTCAACCCGCTGGACCTTGATGGCCGCCGCGGCTTTGTGGCTGTCGATTTCGGACATGGCGTCCGCCGATCGCCTCGACTTCAACGTCGCGCCAAATGTCGCCGGCTTCAAAGCGTCGATTGCCCCACTATTTGAAACGTACTGTCTCGACTGCCACGATGATTCCATGAAGAAGGGCAAACTGTCGCTGGAGAAGATCGATCCCAATCTGCTCACCGGAGATGACTTTGAAACATGGCGGCTGATCGAGGAACAGATCGCATTTGGTGACATGCCGCCGAAGAAACCGAGGAAGGCGGACCAGCCCACCGCGGCGGAACGCCAACAGATGCTCGACTGGATACGCACCGAGTTGCGCAAAGGGCAACTTCCCGGCGCCACGGCGCAAGAGAAAATGTCGCTGCCGCAGTTTGGCAATTACGTGGACCATGACGCCCTGTTCAGTCGGCGGCTGGATCGGGTGTACCCCGCCCCGCCGCGCATCTGGCGGTTGAGACCGGACATTTACAACACCACCATGCCGCGACTCGGTGAACGCGTAAGCGGACTGGCAAACGGATTAAGCGTGTTCGACGGTGCCGAATTCAAGGACTACGCCGCGAACTATTTTCTCGACGAAGCCGCGACGGCGCCGCTGTTGGGCAACGCCAAAAAGATCGCCGCGGCGATGGTCAGCCCGCAGTCAAAGGATCGTCCGTTCAAACAACTGGTCGCCGGCGATTCACCGCCGAGCGAGAAGGTGGTCAAGTCGGCGATTGAATACGCCTTCCGCAAAGTGCTCGGCCGAGCCGCCACAGAGGAAGAACTTTCGCGATTCCACGCCTTTCACCGCAAGTCCGTGAGCATCGGCGGTCACGTCGCCGCCGCCAGGGCATTGCTCGCGGCCGTGCTGATGCAACCGGAAGCGCTGTACCGTCAGGAGTTGGGCGACGGCAAGGTGGACACCCACGGCCGCATGCGTTTGTCATCGCGCGAGATCGCCTATGCCTTGTCCTACGCGCTGCACAACCAACCAGTCGACGCATTTCTCAAAGCGGCGGAAGCGGGAGAATTATCGACCTCGCAACAGGTTGCGATCGCGGTCGCCAAACAGTTGAACGACGACTCGCTACTTCAAGATAAGAACCCGCGCATGCTTCAATTCTTTCGCGAGTATTTCAATTACCCCTTCGCGACGGAAGTGTTCAAAGACAAACCCGAAGGCGGCGACCACGATGCCGGCCGACTGGTCAACGACCTTGAAACTGTCATCCGCGATGTCCTTCGTCATGACAAAAACGTACTTGCGACCTTGCTGACCACGCGGAAGTATTACGTTGGCGCCGTCTACAAATCAGTCAAACGCGAAGGTATCAAGTTGCAACCGGCGCATCACAAGCGTGGCATGTATCACACCGCGTTCAACCTGCCGTTGGATTGGAAGTGGACGCTTGACGGTCAGCCCGTTGAGTTTCGCGCCGACGAACGCGCCGGCGTGCTGACCCACCCGGCCTGGCTGGCGGCGTGGTCGGGCAACTTTGAAAATCACCCGGTCCAACGCGGCAAGTGGATTCGCACGCACCTGCTCGGCGGCAGTGTGCCGGATGTGCCCATCGGCGTCGACGCCCGCGTACCGGAGAAGGAACACACGACATTTCGCGATCGGCTCAAAGCCGCGACCGGTGCGGCCGAATGCTGGCGCTGCCACCGCAAAATGGATCCGCTCGGCGTGGTGTTTGAGCGATACGACCACTACGGCCGATACCAACGCAAGGACGCCGGCCAACCTGTCGACGCCGGCGGTTTTGTTTCGTACACCGGCGTGAAAGAACTCGACGGCGTCAAGGTGAACAGCCCGATCGAACTGATGGAAACGCTCGCAAAATCGAAGCATGTTGAGCAGGTGTTCGTACGCCATGCGTTCCGCTACTTTATGGGCCGTAACGAAACCGTTGGTGACGCCAATACATTGCAGGATGCCCACGCGGCATATGTGAAAAGCGGCGATAGTTTCAACGCATTGGTGACATCGCTGCTCAGTTCAGACTCGTTCCTACTGCGGCAGGATTACACGAAACGAACAACCGACGACTAATCAGGAACGCCTCACGGAGTTCATCATGATCGATCGACGTACATTCTTCCGCGGCGCCACACTCGGTATGGGCGGCCTTTACCTCGCGCCTTTCATGCGGCAGTTGGAAGCTGCCCCAAATAAGCCTGGCCAACCCGGCAAACAAGCCAAACCGGTACGCGTGCTTTTCTTCGTGCAAGGCAACGGCATCTACCCGGCCGAGATTCAACCCAAAGGCATCGATCGCCCCCGCCATCCCGACAAGTTGGAAGACCGTCCGCTCAAAGGCCACGACATGGCGTTCTCCATGGGGCCGCTGGCGCCGTGGGTCGACAAGATGACGATGATCCACGGCCTGTCCGGTCGCATCGCACGGGGCAGTCACAACAGCGGTTTCGCCGCGCTCGGTTGCTGGCCGATGGGCAAGAAGGCGTACGGCGAAACAGTCGACGCCGGCATTGCGCGTAACCTCACGCAACAGCAAGGCAGCATCTACCGTCACATCGGCGTCGGCGTGTCCAACAAGGCAGCATCGATGACGTACAACATCACCTCAGCCGCGCGCGGCAAGGCGCTGCCGACGTTACTGAATCCCGTGCTCGCGCATCGACAGTTCTTCGCCGCCGGCGCTAGCGGTGACGCCCGTAAAGATTTCGATGTTGACACCAACCTGCTCGACTTCCTCGCTGACGATGTCAAACGCATGAAGACCCGGCTCAGCGGCGCAGAAAAAGAAAAACTCGATCGCTACCTCGAAGCGTTTGAATCGATGAGCGGCCGACAAAGCAAACTGGCGTCGATGTCGAAACGCATCCGTCAGGCCACGCCGAACATCGACCCCAAGGTCGGCGAAATCGTCGATACGAAAACCGGCCCGACCGGCGTGTTCGATCGCCTCGAAGCGCAGTTCGACATAGCCGCCGCTTCGTTGATCGCAGGATTGACTGACGTTGTCACCGTCTCAGCCGCCGCTGGCGCCGATCGCATCGGTTTGTCATGCATGGCCGGCGAAGTCGGCAAAGGCAACGGCTTTATCGGTTCCCACGCCATCGGTCACGGCGCCACGCAAGCCGGCATGCCGTCGGGTGAATGCCACGCCCGCATCCGCCGCAAGTGTCTCGAAAAACTCGCCAAGTGCATCAAGACATTGGAGTCCATCCCCGAAGGCGACGGCACGATGATGGACAACACGCTGGTGGTTTACTTATCTGACTCGGCCGAGGGGCATCACCCGGTCTGCCAGGAGTGGCCGTTCGTGTTGATCGGCGATCTCGGCGGACGATTGAAACTGGGCAACCGCTACCTGCGCTATCCGTGGTACGGCCAAAATGGTCACCGCACCATCGCGAGCCTGTATACCTCGCTGCTCAACGCCGTTGGCGATCCGTGCAATAGCTTTGGCATTGATGACGTCGCCCTCAAACACCTCGACCAATCCGGCCCGCTTGCCGAGATCATGCTGTGAGGATGAACCGGTTGTTTCGCATGCGTTACCATCAAACTGCGATGCTCTTTGGCGCGATATGTTTATCGTGCGCTGCGACTGTCGCCCATGCGGAACACCGCGTGGCACTGCTGATCGGCAACAGCAACTACAACGACAAAGCACTCACCACGCCGGCGCGGGATCTTTCTGCACTTGCGAAAAACTTTGAAAAACAAGGCGTTCGCTGCACGGTGTGGAATAACCTGAGCGAACAGAAACTCAGGGAATCCATCGAGCGATTCGCCAGCGCCACGCCGACCGTGAGCACAGCAATCATCTATTTCGCTGGTCAAGTCAGGCCGGGCAGTTACAAAGGCCGCGCCGGCGCCGCCCTGCTCGGTATCGACAGCCGACCTGGTCGCGGATACCCGATCGAACTCGCACTCGAACAACTCAGCACCCGGGGCGGCAGTCGTGTGAACCTGTTCATCGCCGACGCCCCCAGTGCCGCCCCACCGTCGGTGAAAAACAAACTACCGACGAACAGTATGGTCATTTATCACAGCACCGCGGCGCTGACCAAAAACATCAACGGCGCAAGCGATCTGCTTCAAGCCCTCAAGACCGGCTCAACATTTGTGAAATCAACGCTGCCCAACGATTTGCAACTACCCGGCAAAGGCACGCACGCCGTTTCATCGCCTGACCAGTTCGTCTTCGGAAAAAAAGCCGGTGACGAATGGGTCAACAGTCGCGGCATTGTCTTCGTTTGGTGTCCACCGGGCACCTACACCAAAGGCAGTCCGCCGAACGAACCCGGCCGCCATAAAGACGAAATGCAAAGTGAAGTGAAGATCGAGACCGGCTTCTGGATTTCCAAGCATGAACTGACCATCGCCCAAAACCCGCGCAACCGTTCAACCAAAGCGATCGGCAAGCACAAGAACCTGCCGATCACCATGATCAATCACGATGACGCCCGTGCGATGACTCAACGCACGATCTCCGAGCACGGCCGCAAACACGAAAACCTGCCCGCCGGTTGGCAATACAGCCTGCCGACCGAAGAGCAATGGGAATACGCCGCACGCGCCGGCACCACCACCACCTACCACTTCGGCAACGACGTCAACCAACTGCCGCGCTACGCCAACTTCGGCGACAAGTCCTACTACGACACCGGCGATATTTTTTCCCTGCACGCCCACCGCACGCTCAACGATGGCGTCGTTCAACTTGCGCAAGTCGGCAGCTACCAACCCAACGCGTGGGGTATTCACGACATGCACGGCAACGTCGCCGAGTGGTGCATCAACTACGCGGTTCGGGGCGGAAGTTGGACCAGCACGGCCCCCACCTGCCGCATCGCCTACCGCCACTTCTTTTCCAGCCGCAACGAACAAACCTTTATCGGCTACCGCCTCGTCATCCAGAAAACCCCGCCGCCGAAGCCGAAGAACACGAAGAAGAAATGAACACCCCCCGGCGAGATGCAACTCTCGCCCCATCCCAACACTTCGGGCAGGATTCGAACCTGCGACTTGCGGTATTAGAAGACCGGAAAACGAGACCGGGTTCTCAAGAAATCAAAGTGAAAACAAAATTGGCGGGTACCAATCCGGCACCCACAAAATGAATCATCCTGATCCTGTACGGACCAAAGGCAAAGAAGACGAATTCGTTGACGACACTGACTTTCTATCCGTCACCGGCACCAAAAAAACAACCGCCCGTTCACCAAGAATATCGGATGAACTCAAGTCGCCCCTCGCCTTGAAAGGGCAATTACTGAACATTAGGCTTTCACCAATACCGCTATTAAGGTTTGCATCGCACCGTTGCTGGAGGATTCCCCCATACATACCGCATCTTCTACAAAGCGCACCGACATAGAATCATCGAATGCCGGAACGACAGTCCCATTCCCCGACCATCAACCTCAACGGTCAAGTCGCTACGGTTGAGAATCCTGATAGCGTCTTTGCCGCGCGAGCCGTGACGAAGGTCTATCACATGGGCGAGGTAACCGTACATGCCCTCCGCGGTGTGGACGTCGACTTCTATCAGGGCGAATTGGCAGTCCTTCTGGGCGCTTCCGGTAGCGGCAAATCAACACTGCTGAACATCCTTGGTGGATTGGACACACCGACTGCAGGTTCCGTCCATTTCATGGGTGAGGAATTGACGGAATGGGACGATGCGCAACTAACTCGATATCGACGGGATCACGTTGGGTTCGTTTTTCAGTTTTACAACTTGATTCCCAGTCTGACCGCGAAGGAGAACGTCGCGCTCGTAACGGAAATCGCGTCTGATCCCATGAAACCTGAAGAAGCGTTGGAGTTGGTCGGACTCGGTGAACGTATCAATCACTTTCCATCGCAAATGTCGGGCGGCGAACAGCAGCGCGTCGCCATTGCTCGTGCGGTGGCGAAACAGCCAGATGTACTTTTGTGTGACGAGCCAACCGGTGCGCTTGATGTGCACACCGGGATTCTTGTGTTGCAAGCGATTCAACGAATCAACGACGAACTCGGCACGACGACAGCGGTCATCACGCACAACGGGGTGATCAGCGACATGGCGGATCGTGTGATCTCGATGTCGGACGGTGTGATCGCCAACGTGCAGAAGAACGAACGAAGAGTCAAGGCGGATCAACTGACCTGGTAATCGCCCATGGCCATCAGCGCCCTCAATCGAAAACTACTTCGTGACGTTTGGCATATGCGCGGCCAGGCATTGGCGATCGCCTTGGTGATTGGCGCGGGGGTCGCAATGTTCGTGATGGCGGTGAACACGCTCATGTCACTGGACCTCACGCTGCAGACCTACTACGAGCGTTATCGCTTCGCGGATGTGTTTGCGCACCTGACACGTGCACCTGAACCGCTTGCGCAACGTATCACCGAGATTCAAGGCGTACAGCAGGTCGAGACGCGCGTTGTCAAGCACGTCACCCTCGACGTGCCTGGAATGGCTGAGCCGGCGGTAGGGAAGCTCGTTTCAATTTCTGCTAACCAGGAAGAGGGACTGAACAAGCTTTATCTTCGTCGGGGGCGCCACATCGAATCCGACCGATCACCCGAAGTACTCGTCAGCGAAGCGTTTGCCGAGGCACACGGCCTATCGCCGGGCGAAGCAATCACCGCCGTGCTAAACGGTCGAAAGCAAGACCTTCGCATCGTGGGAATCGCTCTATCTCCAGAGTTCATTTATCAACTTCCAGAAGGCGAAGCACTGCCGGATGACCGACGATATGGAGTGATCTGGATGGGCAGGCGCGCGCTGGAAGCTGCCTTTAACATGGAAGGCGCCTTCAATGATGTCTGCCTGACTCTACTTCCAAACGCCAACGAATCCGAGGTGATCGATCGTCTGGACACATTGCTTGAGACGCACGGCGGCATTGGCGCGTATGGTCGGGCGGATCAATTGTCTCACAAGTTCATCTCCAACGAGATCAAGGAACTACGGGGAACGGCGCTGGTGGTACCGACCATTTTCCTGAGCGTCGCCGCGTTCTTGCTCAATGTGGTGATGAACCGGCTAATCGAAACGCAACGCGAGCAAATCGCTGCACTCAAAGCGTTCGGATACAGCAACATTGCCGTTGGTCTGCACTACGGCAAGTTCGTCCTGGTGGTGACGCTCATCGGCACGGCAATCGGGGCGTTCGCGGGAGCGCAGTTGGGCAGAGGTCTTACGGTGATGTACACCAACTTCTTTCATTTCCCCCTGTTCATCTTCCGGCTCGATGGTGCGGTCATGGTGATGGCACTCGGCATTGCGATGGGAGCGGCGGCATTTGCCACGCTCGCGTCGGTTCGCCGCGCCGTTCGCCTGCCACCAGCCGAAGCGATGCGACCTAAACCACCTGCCAACTTCAAACCGACCATCATGGAGCGCATTGGTCTCGCACAGTTGCTGTCACCACCAGCGCGCATGGTGTTGCGCCACCTTGAGCGGCAGTGGTTCAAAAGCGCGGTCACTTGTTTCGGGATCGGCATGGCTGCCAGTGTGCTCGTCCTCGGCAGTTTTTCCCTTGACGCCATCAATCACGTGATGGAATCGCAGTTTGAGATTGCACAGCGACAGGACGTCACCATTTCCCTCTACGAGAAAGACGAGGTCGCTGTACTGCACGAGATTAGTGAATTACCGGGGGTACGTCAGATCGAGGGTTTCCGCGCCGTCCCCGCGCGAATCAGTAGTAAACACCTCTCCCGTCGTATCGGAATCACCGGCATCGAACCGGATGGCGAGTTATACCGCTTGATTGATATCGAGCGTCGTTTCGTTCCGCTGTCGCCGGGTGGACTTGTGGTTTCTGAGAAGTTGGCGGAGGTTCTTCGTGTAGATCTCGGAGACCATGTCACCATTTCCGTGTTGGAGGGAGAACGTCCCGTCCGCAACCTGCCTGTTGTTGGTATGGTCAAGGATTTCACAGGGATTGCAGCTTACATGTCACGTGGTGCGCTGAACGACATGATGCGCGAGGGCGATGTGGTCAGCGGCGCTCATTTCACCGTTGACAATCACCGAGTCGAGGAACTGTACACCGAGTTAAAGAACACCCCGCGTGTCGCGGGTGTGACGCTCAAGGGCGGGGCCTTGAAAAGTTTTGAGGAGACGGTCGCGGAGACGATTTTGCGGATGCGAATGTTCAATGTCGCATTCGCCTGCATCATCGCGTTTGGCGTGGTGTACAACGCAGTTCGGATTAGCCTATCCGAGCGTGGGCGAGAACTCGGCACGTTGCGGGTTATTGGTTTCACCCGAGCGGAAGTATCGATGATCCTGCTCGGCGAATTGGCGTTCCTCACGCTTATCGCGATTCCACTCGGTTTGGTTATGGGTTACGGCTTGGCGTGGTTCGTCGTCGAGTCATCGTTCGACACTGAACTGTTTCGTATTCCATTGGTGATCAGTCAGCAGACCTTTGCGTTCGCTGCGAGCGTGGTCATCATCGCGGCGATTCTGTCCGGCCTTCTCGTTCGCCGGCGCATTGATCGTCTGGATCTGGTTTCTGTGCTTAAGTCCCGGGAGTAGATGTCATGAAGATCTGGTTGCGACGAAGTGTGATGATTCTTGTGGGACTCGTGGTGGTGGGCGCTATCGCCATGGCGATTATCCCGAAGCCTGTACCTGTCGACATGGTGCCGGTGAAGCGTGGGCCTTTGACCGTGGCTGTCGAAGATGATGGCCGTACTCGGATACGTGAGCGTTACACCATCTCGGCCCCACTTGCCGGCCGTCTATTGCGCATTGATTTGGACCCGGGTGACAACGCGGAGCGGGGCCAACTGCTGGCATCGATCGAACCGCGTGATCCGGAATTGCTTGATGCCCGCGCCCGCGCCGAATCGCAGGCTCGCGTCGAATCGGCGCAAGCGGCCGTGAAGCAGGCGGAAGCCCATCTACAGCGCGCCGCCGCTTCTCTCAAACTCGCAACGGATGACGCGAAGAAATACGAGCAGATGTTCAAGAATGGATCCGCCACATCGAAGGAACGCGACGACGCCGTCCTGCTCAAGGAGGTGCGTTCGCAGGAACACTCAGCCGCCCAGTTTGCTTCGCAGGTCGCCGAGTTCCAGATGCAACTGGCCGAAGCAGCGCTCACGCACACCGCCACGAACGATCGCCCACCACC
>JANQKH010000822.1 GCA_028281215.1 Phycisphaeraceae bacterium
GCTTCGGGTCCATCATCCTGTTCGCTATCCACACCGGTGTGAAAGTGAACGGCCCGTTTGAGACCTTACTCGCCACGCTCTACCTGATCATCGTTGTGACCGGTCTGTTCGGCCTGTTTATCACACGCACGTTCCCGAAGCGACTGACCGTACGCGGCGAGGAGGTGCTTTTCGAACGCATGCCAATCTTCCGCCGGCGTATTGCCGATCAGGCTGAGCAGGTGGTGCTCAAATCCGTTGAGGAAACGGGTAACACGACAATCGCGGATTTCTACCACCGGTCGCTCGCCGGGTTCTTTGCCGAGTTCCGCAACTTCTGCCGGCACCTTTTTGAGTCGCAGCGATCGAGGCACCAGTTGGCGACCGGGTTCGCCGACCTTGACCGCATGCTCAACGATCAGGAACGTGAGTTCGCCAGCGAATTGAACCAACTGGCGCAGGTGAAGGACGACTTGGATTATCAGCACGCGCTTCAGAAGACGCTCAAATACTGGTTGTTCCTGCACATCGGGGCGACGTACAGCCTGTTGCTGGTGGTGGTCGTTCACATCGTGCTCGTGCACGCATTTTCAGGAGGTGCGGCATGAGTGATTCCAAACCCAAAATCACGCTGCAACAGTTCGGGTTTCAGGACAGCAGCTACGAGCGGCCGAACCAGAAGTGGGTGTGTGGCCGACTGTCGGAAGGGTGCCCCTGCCATCTCGGCCCCAATAACAAAGGCGAGTGCATTTCGTCTTTTGAATGTTCACCCAACAAGAAGGGCGATCGCTGGGAATGTACGCGGCCTGCGAATCGCGGCGGCAAGTGTGAACAGGGGCCGTCGCCGGACGGCACCTGTTGCAATGCGATTCCCAAATGCCAGCCGGTGCGCAGCATCCGCGCCAAGCGCGCCGCGTTTGTCTGGTGGTGCGTCGCGCTGACCGCCGGCATCCTGGCGATTATGCTCTTCAGCAATTCGCGGATGGATTTCATTCAACCGGGTGAACTGAGTCACGCGCACGGCCAGATTATGAAAAATGCTGACGGTGAAAAAACCGCCCAAGCGTGCGCTCAATGTCACTCGGCTGCCCAACATTCATTCAAGGTCGGCGTCGATGAAGACGGTGACGGTATCGACGATGAAGGCGTCTTTAAGACCGTGACGGAAATCTCCAGCCCCAACCACTGGATCGCGTCGGCCATCGTCTCCGAAAAAACGTTGTCAGCCAACGAAAGGTGCCTGTCGTGCCATCAGAATCATCCCGCGTTCAAGGGTGATGCATTCGCCAGCCATCCGCACAGCGTGAACCCGGCGCTGCTCGGTCAAACATCAAACGATCCATCAGCCGACCAGGGCGCTACGGGTGCCAAAGATGGCAAGGATGCCAAGGCTGAGAAAAAAGACGGCAAGACATCCGACAAGAAAGCCGCGTCCGCGCCGTCGCGGTGGAAATTTGCATGGCTTGGGCCTGGCGTGCCGAAGACGGCGACCAATCAACTCGCCTGTTCGACCTGCCACAAGGAACACCGCGGCGCAATGCACAATCTTGCCGCCATGGACAACCAGAGCTGCCAGGCGTGTCACACACAAAAGTTCTCCAGCTTTTCGAGCGGCCACCCGGAGTTCAGTTCCTTTCCGTACCACCGCCGCACGCGAATCAAGTTTGACCATGCCAACCATGAAAAGACTTACTTCAAAGGCAAGGCATTCAATTGTGCGCAATGCCACCGCGTGGACGCCGCGTCACAGCACATGAACGTGCGGTCGTTCGAGCAGGCGTGTTCAGAATGTCACGGCGACTCGCTTCGTAAGTTCGAACGTGTTCAGGACGGCGTCCCCGTCATTCGTCTGCCCGGCATGGACCTCGAAACCCTGACCGAGTTCACCCAGACCGACGCGAAGAATCCCTGGCTGGGACATTGGCCTGAACGGGCGGACTACGGCATGGACATGCCGCGCCTTACGCCCTTCATGATCCTGCTGTTGCGCGCCGATGATGAAGTCGCCGCCGCGCTCGATTCGTTCCCGGAGAAGTTCGACCTCGGCGATCTGACCGAAGCCACCGACGAACAGAAGAAAGCGGCCGTGCGCATCGGCTGGGGTGTCAAGGAACTGCTCTACGAACTGTCGCGCAACGGACAGGAGGCGATGCGCGTTCGCTTGGCGAAAGTGCTCGGTGTGGAACTGAACAACGATGTGCTGGCGAACCTGACCGGTCAGATCTCGGCCGAGGTCATCAATGATGCCAACAAGTTGTGGTTCCCCAAACTCATGACCAATGTGCCGATGTACCGCGATATCCCCAAGGTGCCCGGCATCGTGGAAAAGGTGAAGAAAGACTTTGCGGACAAGAACATCGATCGCGAACCGACCGCCAAGGAAATCGCTGAGGCCGGCGGCATTCCCGTGTCGGTCGTACAAGTCGTAATCGACGGCAAAGGCATGCCCGGACGTCCCGCGCTCAAACCCCCGCCGCCGCCCAAGCCGAAGGATCCGCCCAAACCCAAACCCAGCGACGACGACCTGTTCGGCGAAGATCCGCCGGCCGACGACCTTTTCAATCAGGATCCGCCCGACGAACCGGTTGACGATGCGCTGTTCGAAGATGACAAACCGAAGAAGCCGGTCAGCGACGACCTGTTCGCCGAGGATCCGCCGGCCGAGAAGAAGCCTGACGATGGCCTGTTCGAAGACGATCCGCCCGCCAAATCGGATCCGGACGATGGACTCTTCGATGACGACGGCGGCGACGCCAAACCCAAGGCCGGAGACGATGATCTATTTGGTGGCGATGATCTGTTCGACGATGACGGCGGTTCACCCGAACCGGTCAAGGATGAGCCCAAACCCATCAAGCAGGAAACGGTCAAACCATTGCCGATTGAACAACGCGTGCCCGGCGGCGGCTGGTACATCGACGACCGCAAAACCGGGTTCGCTGTGCGTTACGCACCGATGGGGCATGGTAACGTGTTCCTCAAACAGTGGCTGACCAGCACGAGTGATACCTCGTCTGTCCAGAACGCCAATCACGCCAAGGCGATCCAGGCGGTGTTCAGTTCGATCAGCACAACTTCCGGCGCGCTGTGCATGAAATGCCACAGCGTGGACGGCACAAGCAACGCGACACGTATGGTGAACTGGAACGCCCGCACGCCGAGCGCCGAGGAGCGTGGTTTCGTCAAGTTCTCGCACCGCCCGCACTTGAACATCGCCGAGATGCGCGATTGTCGGTCGTGTCACCAGATCGAACCGGCCGACGTGATGGCGCGGTACAAAGATATTGATCCGCACGGCGCTTCGACCGGCAAACCCGGCTTCAAGTTCATGACCAAAGCGTCCTGCAACAATTGTCACCAACCCAAACTCGCCGGCGACAGTTGCACCAAATGCCACAACTACCACATCGGCAAACCTCCACGCTGGTGGAATCGCCAGATCCCACCGGCCGGCGTGGCGATCGATCCGAAGAAAAAACGGAGCGACCAGGGATCACAGGGGGAGTGAACTTTCCCTCGCGAAGAAGCAAACAGTGATCGCGCCAAAGTAGACTGTAACAGGAGCGGCCTGAATGTCAGGCCGCTTTTCATTTGGGATTGCGCGATGCTGATTAATTCCGCGTCATCGTTTCGCTGAGATTCAGCAGTGCGCGGGCGACGGACGTCCATGCGGCGAGTTCCGCAGCGTGGACTTCTTTTATCGCCGGTGACAGGCCGATGCTGATCAGTAGTTTGGCCGCAGCGGGGTCACGTTTGTAGTCAGCCAGGTCGGCCACGAAGAGCTGCCGCAGCAGAGCGAGTTCGCGCGGATGAGGTTCGCGTTGCAGCGCCTGTTGGCACGCCCAGCGGATGGCTTCGTCGCGATCGTTGCCGCCTTCGAGCACGATGCGCTGGGCGAAGGCGCGGGCGGCTTCGACGAAAGTGGGGTCGTTCATCAGCACAAGCGCCGCCAGCGGGGTGTTGGAGCGTGTTCGTTGCGCGGTGCATTCCTCTCGCATGGGTGCGTCGAATGCCTTGAGCATCGGATGCAGGAACATGCGTTGCCAGTGGATGTAGACACCGCGCCGCCACTGTCGGTCGTCGTGATGCGGGCTGTACTTGCGCCTCGGGAAATTCAGGTGCTGGTAGTAGCCTTCGGGTTGGTAGGGTTTGACGCTGTGCCCGCCGATCTTCTTGACCAGCAGGCCGGAGAGGGCAAGAGCGTTGTCGCGGACCATTTCGGCATCGACGCGCCAGCGTGACTGTCTTGCGAACAGTTGGTTCTTCGGATCACGTTGTCGCAGCAACGTCGATTGGAGCGACGACTGTTGATACGCCGCTGACATCACGATCGTTTTGATCAGGTGTTTGACGTCCCAGCCCTTGTCCATGAACTCGACGGCCAGCCAGTCGAGCAGTTGCGGATGCGTCGGCGGTGCGCCTTGCGCGCCGAAGTCATCGAGTGGCATGGCGAGGCCTCGTGCGAACAACATCGCCCAGATGCGGTTGACGAACGCGCGGGCGGCGAGCGGGTTGTCCTTTGAAACCAGCCAGCGGGCCAGATCCAACCGCGTGGCCCTGCCTGTTTTGCTTAGTTTTCCAAGGGTTTCCGGGACGGCGGGCTGCACGACGGGGCCGGTGAGGTTGAGAAAATCACCTCGCGGCAATATGCGAATTTCACGTGGTTTGATGGATTGCGTGACCATGCACAGGCGGAACTGCGTCGCGAGCAGTTTTTTCTCTTTCTCCAGTTTCGCCACGGCTGACGCGATGCCGGATGCGTCGGCGATGCTGGGTTCGTCGCCCGCTTTGATCTTCGCGATCTGTGCATCGATCGCGCGCATTTTTTCATAGGTCGGCAAGTCCCACACTTTGATTTCCGGCGCACGTTTGGTGGGGAGGGAGTTTGTGCCTTTGGTCAGGTGCTCGCGCTCATGGATGTCTGCGAAAAACGCGCCGAAACTGTAAAAGTCTTTCTGCGAAATCGGATCGTACTTGTGGTTGTGGCACTCGGCGCAGCCCATAGTCAGGCCGAGCCAGACCGCGGATACATTTCGCACGCGGTCGGCGAAGTATTTGTGCAGGTACTCTGCCGGCTGCACACCGCCTTCGTGCGAGGTCTGCAACATGCGGTTGTAACCGGTTGCGATTTGTTGCCACATCGTCGGCTGATCAAGCAGATCGCCCGCCAGTTGTTCGATCGTGAACTGGTTGTAGGGCAGGTTGTCGTTGAACGCTTTGATCACGTAATCGCGGTAGGGTGTGATGTTGTGATCCTGATCGCCGTGGTAGCCGACCGTGTCCGCGAAACGCACCAGGTCCAACCAGTGCATCGCCATGCGTTCACCGTAGTGCGGCGACGTGGGCAAGCGATCGACAACTTTTTCATACCCATTGAGGGACTTGTCCTGCTCAAACGCTTTGACCTGTTCGGGTGTGGGCGGCAGGCCGGTCAGGTCGAAGTAGAGCCGACGAATCAATGTATGGCGGTCCGCTTCCTTCGATGGTTGAAATCCTTCGGCCTTGAGTCGGCGAAGGATAAAGCGATCAATCGCATTGCGCGACCATGTATCGCCCTTGATTGCGCTCGGTGTCACCTTCACCGGTTTGGTGTATGCCCAATGTCCTTCGTAGGTCGCGCCTTGCTCAATCCATTTCTTGATCAGTGTTTTCTCATGGGCGCTGAGTGTTTTCTTGGTCTTCAGCGGCGGCATGACCTCTTTCTTGTCGTCGCTGGTGATGCGGAGCCACAGTTCACTGTCTTCAATATTGCCCGGCACGATAGCGGCGTAACCCCCCAGATCGCGCACCGCGCCGTCCCGCGTGTCCAGCCGGAGTTTCGCTTCGCGATGTTTGTCGTCCGGGCCGTGACAGAAGAAACACTTGTCGGAGAGGATCGGGCGAATGTCACGGTTGAAACTGATCTGCTCCGGCACGGATTCACTATGCACATTGGTGCAGACACCCAGCCAGAGTATCAGGCCCGCCATGCCGACCAGTTGCTGCTTTCGATGTTCGATGGAATGGATCATGGTTTATTTGCCTTGTTCGCCCCATTGTAGTGGCCAGCCAACGATTAAACCGGAAAGCTACAATCCCCGCCATGACTGATACCTCAACGAATACGAAGGCAATTCAAACCACCACCGTGGGCTCCTACCCCGTGCCCGATTGGCTGGCGGCGTCGCCGAGTGAGCAGGCAGTGTCGGATGCGACACGCGTCATCTTCGCCATGCAGCGCGATTTCGGCATTGATCTGCCCACCGATGGTGAACTCTATCGATTCGATGTCAATCATCCGGATACGAACGGCATGATTGACTATTTCGTCAAGCCGATGAGCGGCATGCGGACCCAGGTCGGCCGATCGGATTGGAAAGCCTACGCCGAACAACGGTCGATGGCGTTTCGCGCCAAACCGGCGGCCGTGGTGGAAGGACCAATCGGTGAAGGCGGGTTGAATCTGCTCGCCGATTGCCAACGCGCCGCTGCGGTGGCCGGTGGTCCATTCAAGTTCACCGTGACCAGTCCCTACATGCTCGCCCGCACGTTGCTGGATAACCACTATGGCGACTTCGAGGCGCTGACGATGGCGCTGGCCGACGTGCTTGCCGAGCAGGTGAAAGGGCTCCCTTGCGCCTGCGTGCAGGTGGATGAAGCAAACATCCCCGGCAACCCGGACGACGCACCGCTGGCGGCGAAGGCGATCAACGTCGTGCTTGATGCCGTCGAGGGGCAAAGCGCCGTGCACCTGTGCTTCGGCAACTATGGCGGACAGACCATCCAATCCGGTACGTGGGCGAAACTGATAGAGTTCCTCAATAGCCTGCGCGTGGATCACCTCGTGCTTGAGCTAGCGCATCGGCCGATCGAAGACCTTGACGCGCTCAAGTATGTGAAACCGGAAATCGCGATCGGCTTAGGTGTCGTTGACATCAAAGTGAATCATGTTGAAACGCCAGATGAAATAGCAACCGCTATTGATATGGCCAATCAAAAGCTCGGTGACGGTCGCGTGAAATGGGTCCACCCGGATTGTGGGTTCTGGATGCTCAAGCGGACAGTGGCTGACCGAAAGATTGAATCGCTGGTGAAAGGGTGCGACAAATTTCTTGGCGCGCAATGATTTCTGGTTTGGCGCAACAGCACATCACCGGCGCCTGGCGTCGCCGGTGATAGCAATGGTTTGACTGGGCGGCGACCGATCAGCCGGCGTCGCCCAGGTCCGGCGCGTCGTCGCCGAACAGGGATCGGAGGCGTGCGATGCAGCCGCGTTGGGTGCGGCGGACACTGTCGCGGGCGTCATGGCAAGCATTGGCGACGCGTCGCGCCAGTTCCGGCTCGCCGAGACGAAGCAGCACGTTGACGCAGCGTCGGCAGTGCTCGTGGATTTCATCCACGCACGCGTTGGCGCGTCGTGTGATGCGATGGGCACAGTGTCGGGCGAGCCGTTTGGCAGCTTCGACACGGCCGGCTTCCAACAAATCCTTGATCGCGTTGATGCAGCGGGCGCACTCGGCTTTGTTCACTTCGTTGCATCGATGTGCCAGCGTTTCGACTTTTTCAATGCATGCCTTGGCGATGCGCTCGGGGTTGATCACATCCGGCCTTGCGTCGTTCAGTTGCGCGTGAGCTGGGGGTGAAAGGAAACAGAAGGCGCCGATGGCGGCCATCAGCGCGTACGATAGCGTTCGACTTGAAACAGTCATCTCTCAGCCCTTTCGATAGGCGTATCGAATGCCAGGTAACCCGCTCCACCCAGCGCGGAGCTGTCGGCTAACGGCCAAACGACAGGCGGCCGCCGACATTGCAGACGTGCGGGTAACCCCCTATGTCAGACAGTGAAATATATGAAATGTGTGGTTGCTTTTCATCGCATGATCACACCGATGCCGAGGGAGTTGCCCCATTGTTTGAGGAGATCGGCCTCGGGTTTTTCGTAGAACTGCTCAAAGCCGACCTGCCAGGTGTAGCCGGCTTTCAGCGCTGTTGCGAACGCGGCGAATTTCTCATCGTTGCGTTGAATCATGTGCGTGACCAGACCCGTCGCGGCGGATTGCTGCCAGGGTTCAAGCGTGCGCGCGGTGAAGAACTGATTGCCCAGCTTTTTGCCGTGCTTGTTCAACAACAGAGACAAGGCTTTGTTGTTGGTCTCGGCGGCGGTCGGCCCGCGCGGCACGATTTTTTTGGCAACGTATCCCGACAAGCCGTCGTCAAGCCAGGCTGCCAGGCGAAGGTTGGAAATGTAGCGGTACATGTAGCCCTTCGTCGCGGCACGCACCAGTTCGTCATCGAAGAACGCGCCGTCCGCCTTGCGATGGGCGGCAATGATCACGCTGCCGTCGCCTTGACGGTGCAGACTGCTGTCGCCTTTTACGTTGCGAACGAAATAGATCTTTTCCTCGAATGCCTGGTAGTTCGCTCGCTTGCTGAAGATGAAGACTACCGCCTTGCCGTACCACACATGCGCGTCGCGCTTCAAGCCGAACATGGAACTGAGTGTCTGGTCCGCGCGATCCAGCAATGCGCCGTATTTGGAAATCTGCGAGATGGGCAGGTCACTGTAAATCAGAAAGTGGTGCGACTCGGTATGACTGAATTCGACACCCAGCTTTTTGCCATGTGCCTCGGCAGTGACCTTCAATTTGTAAACCACACCCTTGGTTCTCGCGGCATCAAGCATTTTCCACGGCCGAGCGTTGCCTTTGAAAACCGGCACGGGTGGCGCATTGGTTTCACCATGGTTTTCTGCGGTGTTTGTTGTGTCACCATTCGTTGGCTGTTTCGGTGGCGAAAGATCGACGACGGCATTTGGGTCTTTCTTCACCGTCTCTGCGGGTTCGCGCAGGGAAGGGTCCAGTCGGACGGCTGCATCGAGTGCTTGTTTTCCGAAGTTGGCGCCGCCTTCGCGTTTGAGCAACCGTTGCCCAACGCGAAACCATGCCTTCGCGTTGTCGTTTGCCATGACCTTCTTGTGAATGAGATAGTCGGTCTGCGGCGTGACATCGTCCCACTTTACCCGCCGCGTCAGATTCAGCACATTCTTGTATTCAAATCCGGCGGCGTCATATGAAACCAGCTTGCCGGTCAGGCGCCGGTTGCGGATCGTTTGAAAAGTGATGTCGACCGGTCTAGCAAGTGTTGTGCCTTTGTCGACAGCGTGCGTCGTGGTCGCACTCATAAATACGAGCAGAGCGGCGAAGATAAGCAGGAATGGGCGGTGCGGCATGATGCCTCCGGCGTGAGTGATGGGTTTAGTGTACGGGCGACCGTCCAGCGAACCAACGGCCGGATGATTCCTCCAAGTGGATTTGCTTCGTTATAATCGAATCGTTCAGATTGCCGACCACACACAATCGTTGGGGTGATGGCATGTACGATCAGTTGAAAACCCGTGTTGCAGAAATGATTGCCCAGCCGCGTCCGATCAAACCACAGACGCAACGGCAGTTGTCCGAGCACATGTCGGATCACACCGCCGACCTCACGTCGTTTCTGCTCAGCGCCGCCGAGGTGCTGGAAGATTACGAATTGGACATCCTTTTCGGCCCGCAGTTCACACCGACACTGGAGGACCGCGCCGCGCTCGCGGACCTGCTCTTTCACTGGCGGCCGAGCCAGGCAGAACTGTTGCAACTGGTACATGATCTTTGCGATGAAGTGGATCACGCCATCGTCGAGTTACCCGATCTGACCAACGCGAAGCTGACCTTGCACGAAGTGATGGCCGAACGATATGTGAAGCTGTTGCGATTGAACCATGCCCCGGACGCCGCGACTGCTGCGGCTTTGCGCGACGCGTTGCCGGCGGATTTATGGGCGTTGGCTGTCGCGCTGACTTGCGACCGCGGTTTCACCGCCGACCATCAACGCTGGTTCGCGGCATTTGTGAATCACGTTTGCGAACATCGCGCGATTCACGCCGGCCTGTTGACCACCATCGCCGAGTTCATTGCCCGGCAACCCGATCTGACGCACGACGCCTTGATCGAAGGCGTCCAATCCCTGCTGCGCGCCACGAAGGAGACTGCGAGCCAGGCATCGAGCGGACACACCTATTGGTCGCCCGACGTCGCACAGCATCATTGCTACCGCGGGCAGGGTGAAGTCGACAAGGAACTGGTCGAGCAACGGCAACTCGAATTGCAATGGGTCGAAGCGATGGCGGAGGATCTGCAATCGTTCAGTGGTTAGATCAATTGGACGGAACATACACGAACATCAAGCCATGCCCAAAGACGAATTCCATTCCGATCAGCCGCCGGCGCCCGCTAATGAAACAGGC
The DNA here is from genome assembly GCA_028281215.1 of Phycisphaeraceae bacterium. Taxonomy (GTDB): domain Bacteria; phylum Planctomycetota; class Phycisphaerae; order Phycisphaerales; family Phycisphaeraceae; genus JANQKH01. Next base: position 10,244 of record JANQKH010000822.1, read on the forward strand.
GATGCCGACCGTGATCGCGTCATTGCCGACACCGGTTGGGGCATCAAGCCGGACGATCAGCCCGCCAATGCCAACGACGTCGGCGATGAAGACGGCCGTGTGTTTCACTACGACGCTGAGCAACATGCCGGCGACGCCGACGTGGTCCGTCGCATCCTGCAAGCACAACGCCGGGCGTGCAACATTCCGAATCGCGTGATGGTGGAAACGACGCGCGTCCTGATCATGGACATCAACGGCGACGGTTTTCGCGTGCAAGGCCTCGGTTACGGCTGTGAACATCTTGTACCGCTGCTCCAGACCATCGGCGCGGCGTTCGATCCTCGCCAGTTACGCAAGGTGAAACCAGACGACCCGGACACCCGCGAATATGAAGTCCACCGCGCCTGGGCATGGGGCGAAGAACGGCCGGCGGGATGACTGATGTGCTCAGTTGGCGTTGTCCAACTCAATCTCCACCAGCAGATCATGCGCCAGTTTTTCAAGATCAGCGCGCAACCCATCCAGCGATGCCGATTCAGGAACGCGAAGTACAGCTTTGGCTTTGAAGAGAATCTCACCCGACATTGGCGCTTCGGAACATTCGGTTTCAAACTCGTCCACATTGATCTGATGCGAAGCGATCGCGTGTGAAATGTCGCGGACGATTCCCGGCCGATCCTGTCCGACCAGTTCCAGTTCGATGAGATGGAACGGCCCTGTGTCCTCGTCTTCGCTGGCGGCGATGACGATGCGCAGGCCCTGCGATTCGAGTGACCGCAATGCGTCATGCAGGCCGGCTGACTGATCATCCGGCACTTGAACGTGCACGATGCCGGCGAATTGGTTCGCCAAATGCGCCAT
>JANQKH010000033.1 GCA_028281215.1 Phycisphaeraceae bacterium
GCAAAAAGGCGGGCGTGTTGCCCGGCACGTAACCGCCAAGTCGGCCACTGATGCGGGCGCGCATGCCGCGAAAACCGGGTTTACCGTCTTTCCCATCCAGCCGCCGCGCTTCGCCAGTAGTGTCGAGGAAGAACAGTGAGTGGTGCACAACCGACCGTGCGCTGGGACGAAACTCCACCGCCTTGATCCACTTGTCTTCCGGTAGATCCATCGGCAACACAAACCAGCGGTATATATCGCGCCCTTCGGCGGGCACGGGGTAGCCTTCCTTCATTTTCAAAACCAGGTCTGGCTTGCCGAGCGACCAGTCGGAATTGAACCGCGGCGGCTTGGGCATCTTGCTTGGATCACCTTGCGGTTTGCCTGCTTTGACCCAGCGGTTAAACAGATCGATCTGCTCCTTCGTCAGCCGACGTTCATCCTTGAAACTGATGTGCCCGGCGGCGGGTTTCCAAGGCGGCATGTAGCCATCGCCGATCACTTCCGTAATGGTGGCGGCGCGCTTGGCGACATCTTTGTACGTGAGAAACGCGAACGGTCCAGCCTGTCCCGGCCGATGGCAGGACACACAGTTGTCGTACATCAGCGGCGCGATGTGCTCGGCGAAGTTGGGAACCGACTTACTCGCGCCGACGGTGGTGACGGAAAGGAAACCGCCGAGCAGTGCGACGACCCAGTGAAGACGAATCCCAGCCATGATGAACCCTCTGTGAGCGACGATACGCCGCGCTTCATCAGCGCAGCCTTGCACATTAACCTACCGGTTCATAGACCAATGGGTTGCGGAATGGGATCACGCAGGATAATGAAGGCGTTGGGCGATCAATCTTCGGTGGGCTTGACCGGTTCGATGTTCCAAGCCGTCTCCAACGCTTTGAGATTCCGTTCGATGAGTTCCTTGTGGGTGTAACCCCACGAGATGCCGCTTGGTCGATACACCAGCCAACGGTGCACGGCGATCAGTCGGTTTCGCCTGGCGTCGTCCTGCTCAGCTTTGAAGTAGTCAAGTGCCTGGTCGGCGGCCTGTTCGTCTTTGAATCCGCCGAGCATGTTGTAAACCGCCGAATGCCACGGATCCTTGAGTATCGGATCATTGACCTGTTCAAGAATGTGATTCGCGTTTCGCAGCACCATACCGGACTCCGACGTGGCGAACGCGTTCTGCGCCCAGGCCAGGCCTTTGTCGGGGAAGTGCTCTTTGAGGATGCGGTGGGCAGCGCGCACACCGGCATTGGGATGATGGTATTGAAACAAACGAGTGCAGTAATTGAAGATGCGTTCGTCGCTGTCTTTGTATCCACGTTTGAGCGCCAGCTCATAGATGTTCAATGGGCCGGCGGGGTAGACCTTGCCTTCAAGAATGCGTGCCGCGGCGAGCGGAATTTCATAATCGTCGATGTCCTGATTCGCCAACTCACGTACGGGTGGCCAAGGGTCTTTGTTGGTATCGATAAATGTTGATGCGAGTTGCTGGGCTTCGAGGATCGCCTCCTGTTTTCGCATCGATTCGAGATACGTTTTGGCTTTGAGTTGCTCGCGAAGCCAGTTTAGTGTTTTGGTATAGCCCACGGTTTCGCGCAGATGATCGACGTGCATGCGAGCCGCTTTGAGGGCGAGCGGTTTGAGATCGGGGTGATCGGGGTCTTTTGAAAGGATGACATCGAGCGAGGCGAGCGCGGCGGTGGGATCATTTGAGGCGAGCGCCTCTTCTGCCTGCGCTTTGGTGCGCTGCGCTTCGGATGGAGACAAGGCGAAGAATAGAACGGCGACGAGGAGAGCCAAGGCGATGCCAATTGCGACCGGCGCCCGCCGCGCCGCCCGCGCGGTGGCAGGCTCAAGGCCTCGAATCAGCGGTCCGGCGTCGGTGAGTTTCACGCCTTCATTCAATCGTTTTTTCAGTTCGGAATCTTCCGGCGCTGCGACTTTGTAGACCCGTACGGGATAGGGGATGCCTTTGAAGGTGTGTTCGCCGACCTCCGCCGACGGCGCTTCCTTGCGGTTCATCGCCAGGTAGACCGCTTCGGTGAAAAAAACCTCACCGGGCTCGGCGATGGCTTCGACGCGCGCGGCGATGTTCACCGGCTCGCCCATCACATCGTTTTCGGAGATGTCCACGTCGCCGGTATTAATTGCAACGCGCACATGCAACAGGTCTTTTTCGTCCTTCACAAACGCATTGTGTTGCCGCAGGACTTCCTGAATCGTCACGCCGCACAACACCGCATCGGTCGGGCTATCAAAGCGGACGAGAAACGCATCGCCGATCGTCTTGATGATCGTGCCGTGAAAGTGCTTGAACACTGGTTTGAGCAATCGATCGTGCGCGACTCGTAACTGCGCGAGATCCTCCCGACTGCCCTCGGAGACGCGCGCGGTGAAACCCTTAATGTCCGTGAACATGATCGTCAGGTTGCGCGTTCGGGCGCGTTTGGTCTCGGTTCGAGGCATCGAAGGTTACCCCTGTCGATCGGATAAAAGTCCCTAAGCATCAACACAAACACATCGTAACAAATCAACGTGGGGACAGAGTGAACTATGGCAACGGCGTATTCGGCTTGACGGCATCTTTGGGTCGCGGGTTTTTCGGACCGTATACCAGCAAGGCTTTGTATTCTTCGGTGGTTACAAATGACTCGTCGATCTCGCCGTCCTCGTTCTGTACTGCCGCGATGTTCAACTTTAGATGTTTGGCGAGGAACGGATATGCTGCCATGCGTTTGGATGTGCCGTAGTCGTGCCCTTCTTTTTCAAAGTGCGCGTTTTGCACAAGGTTTTCCTTGCCGTACAACGAGTAGACGTGTTTGATGTAAGGGAATTCGGTGCGCGGTGTGTGCTTGGTCCAATCCTTGCCATTGGAGATTACCAATTGCGGCCGCGGCGCGGCGAGCGCGGCAATCTCCGCGTTGTTGGTCTTGTGATTTTTGCTCCAATGGATGGGCATCTTGCTTTCGCACACGCATCCGCCGAAGAAGTGCGCGGAAACCTGACACACGGGCACGGAGACTGCGACGCGTTGATCGATCGCCGCGAGGATGAACGTCTGCGTACCACCGCCGGAGCAGCCGGTCATGCCGACGCGTCTGGCGTCGACGTTCGGTAGTGAGAGCACAAAGTCGAGTGACCGGATGCTGTTCCACGTTTGCAGGCGTAGCACTTCCGGCGTGTTGTGATGCGACCAGCCGGCCTCTTTCCAGTCGCCGTAACCGACCATGTCATACTGCCAGACGACCGCGCCCATTTTGGCGAGGACGGCACAGCGAATCTGCCTTGAATCGCGGAACCGCCCGCCGTGCCCGTGCGGGCAAAGAATTCCGGCCAGTTTGCCTTCGTGTTTCGTCGGCCGAAACAGCGAACCGGTTACGTAAAACCCCGGCGAACTTTCAAACGCGACATTCTCCACCATGTATCCGTCGTACACCCGCTTATGATAGAACTTTGTTTTCAACGGTGTCTTCTTCGGTAGCGTTGACAACTTCGCCCCGCGCAGCATGCCGTCAATGATCGCGGCACGACGTTTCTTCCAACCCGCCAGATCACTGTACGATGCTTTGAACTGTTCCAATTCCTGATACGCTTCGTCGGGCGACTGGGCGTGGCTGGTGCGCAACTTCGGCTGCGCGACTACGGATCGTCCACCAAAAGAAACGCAGGCCGCAACGGTAAGCACAACGAAGATTCGCATGGGAATTCTCACGATGGGAAGAACGAACGAATGCCGACGAGATGGATTCTACCACGGGTGACGGATACACCTTTCTGGGTGGGCTTTGGGTGCTCACCGATTCACTCACGAGAGATGTCTTTTTTGATGGGCTCACAGAGTCCATCCCGCAGGTGTTGCCTGCCCTCGCTGACCGAACACCTAATTCATGTGCATTCCATCGGTCGGGTCAGGCGGCACGTTTTGTTCCGCGGTCTTCAACGCCTGC
>JANQKH010000542.1 GCA_028281215.1 Phycisphaeraceae bacterium
GACAACGCATTGGCTGCCGTCCGGCTCAACGGTCAAACCATTAGCCTCCCGTCGTTCCCCGATCGAATTGAGTTCCGGGAGCACTATTCGTTCGACATCACCCACGGCTTTGTTTCAGGCGGTAACCGCATGGAGTTTGTCTTGTCAAATGTTCCACCGACCGACGACCTCAAGCCCTCACCGGCAGCATTACGAATCGAGTTTGAATCCTTGGCCCCTTGAGCGTGTCACGAGCGTGTCGTGGCAAAACAACGACTAACGGATGAAAGGAAAAAAGTATGACTTCACCATTCACTTCCAGGCCATGCCCTTACCAGAAAAGAAAGTGGCGGCTACGCATCACTGCACTGGCGACCATGGCACTGTTCGCGTTTATGACTTCTTCAGGCAAGGCCGCATTGGTCGGCTACTGGCAACTCGATGGCAACGCCGCGGATGTCTCTGGATTGGGTAACAACGGATCGGTTCAAAACGGGGCCGGATTCTCAGCCAATGTTGCACCACAAATCGGATCCGGCTTATCGCTGAGCACAGACGGTAACGACGACCGCGTCAGTATCCCCGCCAATCCCTCATTGAATTCCAGTGCTTTTACGCTGTCGTATTGGGTGAACCAGGACGGCAATAATCAATCGGGACTGTTCGAGCGTGTCACCAGTCGCGGCGGCGATACATTTGAAACCGCCGTTGGCAGCGATGGACGCTTGCGCTATTTCAATGGTGCATGGAACGATACCGGTGTAACCATACCAAGCAACGGTTGGACACACGTCGCTTGGGTCAACGATACGGCCATGACACTTTACGTCGATGGTACTGCGGTATTCACCGGCGGCGCCGACGCGGCCAATAGCGGCACGATGAACATCGGTGCCCGCCACAATGCCATTGAAGGGTTTCAAGGTTTGATTGACGATGTCGCACTTTACAACAACGCTATATCTTCTTTGGAAGTGCAGCAACTGGCCGACGGCACGGCAGCAAACGAACTTGTCGCACCCGTCAACACAACGGTGGTTTCCAATACCACCGATTGGCAATTGAGCACCGTATCAACGCCTGGCGGCGGCACGGCACCATGGTCCGGCGCGGCGACCGAACCAGTCGTTCCCGGTGCTGGAACATTCACATTAACACCCGTCGTGTTGACGAATGCCGTCGGCAGTTTCCCCGGCCTTTCCAGTGCCGCGACACAGTACGGTATGGGTACTCAGGCGATTCAGGCAGACAACGGCGTTCGCTACTATCGCACCACGTTTCAATTGGAAGCTTTTGAAGACATTGCCGCGCAGATCGATCTTGCGGTTGACAACGGCGCCGCGATCTTCATCAACGGCGTCGAGGTGGCTCGGGAAACTGACTTCGCCGTCGCCACGTTCTCGTCACCGTTCCAAAGTCTGGAGATCCTGCAGGACGGCACGATTCTGGCCGATGGATTCAATACGACCGCTGGGAATTTCAACGGCTTTGTTACCGGCTTGAATGAGATCATCCTTGCGGTGCGCAATCCAAGCACGGAGAACAATCCGGCCGGCGGCTTCGCGTTCAAGATGCAGGTGCAAACCACACCCGCGATCGTGCCCGAACCAACCACCGCAGGCCTCGGTTTGCTCGGGGGAGGAGCCTTGGGTTGGCGCAGACGCCGCGCCGCATAGATGCCGATTCACATTCTGCTCGAACAACCCCGGCTCAAGCCGGGGTTTTTTTGCCTTATGCCTTTCCGCGATTCCTCAAGATTCACCGAGTAAATGTGGCTCATTCAGCGTGCGACCCACATATACATGTAGATGATGGCACAGCCAACATACGGAGTGCGAAATGGATCGCAAATCAGGATTCACCATACCGGAGATGTTGGCCGTCATTGCCATTGTGATGATTCTGATTGCTATGCTGCTACCCTCCCTGGGCAAAGCGCGACAACGCGCGGAAGGCGCTGTCTGCATGAGCAACATGCACCAACTCGCGATGAGTCACAAACTCTACGCCAACGATTCGAATCAGATTTATTGCCACCGCGAATCATTTCTCAAAGACCCACCAGGTTGGGTCGGCACGGGGCCGTGGCCCTACATCACTGGTATTCCAGACGAGAGTATCCTTGTCACCAAGCGCTACCTGGACGGCACCGGTCACTTCATGTGTCCAAGTGACGACGGGTACCGCGAAGACCGCGAAGACATTCTGCCGTATTGGTATCGCTACATTCGACCGGCCAACTTCAGCTACACACGAAATGCTGAGGTAGATAGTCGTAACCCCCGTCCGAATGGGTACCGCATCAAGCGCCCTAGCGATACCTGCCTGACTGCCGAAGAAAGCGAACTGGCACCGATGAACGGCAGCGAGTTTTATGCCAATCCGTGGGATGTCATGACCACACGACACAGCGGGCAAGCCGCCATGAATTTCTTCGACATGCATGCGGAATACATCGACGGTCAGGAGTTCAACGACGCACCCGTTGCACTGCGTGTTCAGTTTTGGCTGGATCCTAAATAGCAGTGCATCTCGCACCAAGTTTCCATACGTCTGCCGCCGACACACCTCACGGCTCCCTTCTATGCCGCGTGCCACTACTCGGCCGAAGGCAGAGTAGTACTGCTGTGTGTTTTGCATCACACTGCCTTCGGCTGTGTGATGGCACCTTTTATCCTATTTCGTTATTTGCATTCTGTTCGGATACCCATTAAAATACCGAACATGGATCAAATCGACCAACTCCTTCTTGGTGCGTGGCGGGGGATGAACAGACGGTTACGGATGGATCGGCCCTTTGCCGTGCGACGGGAGGCGCGGGCGTTTCGGGTTGGACTTCTGCGGCGACCGGCATGGGCTTGTTGTATTGCGTTGCGGGCCAGTGATACGCGGCTGGTGGAAGACGTGAATGCGCTGGTGGATCCGGTTGGCGGGACCGCGTGCTTGGACGTGCATCGGCTGACGATTCGGGGCGGTGAGCTTCGGGATCTGGTGAAGCCTGTTTACATTCCTGAACGGGACGCGATCCCGGCGTCGCGGGCGTGTCATCTTTTTGGCCGGCCCAAGGAAGCGATCGCGCGGTGGATGACGCGGGGTGTGTTGGGGGTGGCGTATGGCAACTGCACGCATTCCGTTACATCGCGGCTCGCGGCAACGTACTTCGGTTTACTTCGACACGTTTCGCCTCGCCCGTCTTACAATATGCGCCGGCGGATGACGCGACGCGTTCATCGCAAACTTGATTCATCACGATGAAGGAACCTGCCTGATGCCATTCAATCGAAGCCGACCGACTCTTATTGTGTTTGTGGTTGCGATGGGGCTTGCCCTGTTCGCGACCCATCATGTCGCCGTTGCCGCGAAGGGGAAGAAGCCCAACATTGTGCTGATTCTTTCCGATGACCAGGCGTGGACTGACTACAGTTTCATGGGGCACAAGCACATCGAGACACCGCACATCGATAAGCTTGCCAGTGTGGGCGCAACCTTCAAGCGGGGTTATGTACCGACGGCGCTTTGTCGGGCGTCGTTGTCGACGATTATCACCGGGCGGTACGCGCACGATCATGGCATCACGGGGAATGATCCAAGTCCGCCGAAGGGACGGCGACCCTTGGCGGATGATGTGAAGCGGTACAACAACATGACCGACGGTTGGACCACGCTGCCCGCCCTGCTGCAAAAGCAAGGTTACCTCAGCATGCAGACCGGGAAGTGGTGGGAGAAGTCGTACCGGCA
>JANQKH010000045.1 GCA_028281215.1 Phycisphaeraceae bacterium
TGTTTGCGTGAAGTGTGCCCATCGATCCACCGTGTCCGGAGGTCATCGCCTGGATCATGTCGAGAGCTTCGCCGCCGCGGACTTCGCCGATGATGATCCGGTCCGGACGCAGGCGAAGCGACGAGCGGAACAATTCGCGGATGCCGACCGCGCCGCGGCCGAACTGGTCCGCGGGTTTGCTCTCCATCGATACCACATGCTCCTGCTGAAGTTGAAGTTCCGCGGAGTCTTCAATCACCACGATGCGCTCGGTTTTCGGAATGAACACCGAAAGGGCGTTGAGCAACGACGTCTTGCCCGAACTGGTGCCGCCGGCCACGAGCATGTTGCGCTCGGCGCGGATGATGGTCTTGATGTATTCCGCCGTCACCTGGCTTAGCGTGCCCAATTCCATCAGCCAGTCGATGTCCAACATGGTGTTGTTGAACTTTCGAATGGTCATCACCGTGCCGAACCGCGCGCAAGGTGGTCGCGCGACATGCACGCGTGAACCGTCGGGCAGGCGCGAATCGATCAGTGCGTCGTCATCACGAAGGGTTTTGCCGGTGTATTGCAGGATGTTGTTGACAGCCGCTTCGTAGGCTTCCACGTCCGGGAAGCGTGCAGGCGTCTTAGATATCTGCCCGTCTTTTTCGACGTAGATCTCATCGAACTTGTTGATCATCACTTCCGATACGCCTTCATCATCCACATACTCAATGATGGGGGATAGGTAGTGACGAACCGTCGCAGTAAAGAGCGTGAACTCATCCATTGCGGGAAAGGATAATTGTGAGATGGTGCGGCGTCCAGTGGAAAATGACGGTGCGGAGTTCACCTTTCAGGTCATCATGCCGAGCGACTGAGGCGCTGACGCTGATCAAACTGCACGGCAACCGTTTGCCTGCCGCGCATGCCTAGACTGCGAACAACAGTGGCGGTCGCCATCTCGTTGGCTTTGATCACCACATTCTGCCGCGTCTGTTGAACGCCGACCTTGACCCTTTGTCCCGGTACTAGAAGCGACGGATGCTCGATCACGATGAGCATACCGCTGTTGGAAAGATTGGTGGTCGTTCCGCTGACGTAGCGACCGGTGACTTGGCATTGAAGCTTGACCGGGCGCTCGATATTCAAACGTGCCTCGCGTCGGCGATCTTTGCTGCGATTCATGGCCCAAACCCCTGGGATTGCAACGTCTTATACCGGTTGTATCGGTCATCCGGCAGGGGAAATTGATCGATCAACCACCGTTCACGGTTGCAAATCGGGAAAATCGCCCCCAACTGCAACATTTGCCAGCCGAATCGGTAGGCTCAGACATCGGCGGATCAGCCGCCGGGTCAGCCTCACCTACCCAACGGAGTCTTCATCATGAAGCGCACTTTCTCTGCGTTGATCGCGATCGCTGTATGCCTAGGCCAAGTCGGGTTCTCACCGGCAACCCATGCGGCTGAACCGGCGAAAGCCGCCGCCTCCCGCACAGCGGAACAAATCCTGCCGGCGTCCACTGTGTTGTACGTTGAAGTCACGCGGCCGCAGGATCTTTTCCAACACGTACTCAACCATCCGCTGGGCAAGCAGCTTCAATCCACGCCGCAATACCAGGCCTTCGTTAACTCGGAAGAAGGCAAGAAAGTCAAGAACATCGTCGACTACATCGAGTTCATCTCGACCGGCGGCAGCGTGCATCTGGCGGTGGACGCCAAATCGTTCGGCGCTGCGCTGTTGGTGAAAGTCGACGCTGCGAAACAGAAAGGACTTGAAAAGCGTGTGGTTGACTTCGTCGAAAAGTCGCTCGCCGACGCCGGCAATGATGTCAAGCTCGAACCCAACAATTATCGCGGTATCAATACCTACCGCGTTGATAAGGGTGGGTTCTGTACCGTTGGTCCTTGGATCGTCTTCATTAACAACCGCGATTTCGGCAAGACGTTGCTCGACAACCTGCTCGACGGCAGCAATGCCCCGCTTACAGCCAACAAGGAATATACCACTGCGAAGAAACAGGTCGCGACTGGTTCCTCCCTGCCTACGGTATGGGCATATGGAAAAATCTCGTTGATCCGTTCGATGGGGCTGATGAACGCCATCCTAAAAGACAAGTCGGATAACATCGGTTTGGAATTCATCGCCGGGGGCGTGCTCGAAACACTTAGACACACGCCCTATGTCACCGCCAGCATTGACATCAAAGCCGACGCGCTGAGCGTCTCACTGGCCACACCATTCGACAGCAAAAAGATTCCCTCCACGCGGATGTTCTATTTTTCATCCGACCGCAAAGGCTCGGCGTCCAAGGAACTTCGGCCGGAAGGCACGTTGCTGACCATCACCACGCACCGCGACGCCGCGGGCATGTTCCGCGCGATCGATGAATTGTTTACCGAGAACGTCGCTGCCGAGTTCACCAAAGGAGAAAGCCAACTGAGCACGTTCTTTGGTGGTCGCGATTTCGTTGACGACATTCTGGGCAACATTCGCCCGCAGATTCAGATTATCGCCGCGCGGCAGAAGTACACTGCCGTCACTCCTGCGATCAAATATCCCGCCGGCGCGATGGTGGTTCGTCTGAAAAAAGCCGACGAATTGACGCAGGCACAGTTTAAAAGCGCCTTCATGTCCCTCATGTCGATCATCAACCTTGACGGCATGAACAAGGGGCGATCCATGTTGCTGCTCGACATTGAAAAGCATAATGGCGCCAACGTTTACACCTCGAAGTATTCGGTCGATCCGGAAACCACGAAGAAGGACGCGGCCGAAGAACACTACAACTTCTCACCCACGATGGCGGTCTACAAAGACTGGATCATCGTCTCCAGCACGAATCAGTTGGCCAAACAGTTGGTCGACGAAGCCAAGAAGAGCAGCGACGAACTGATCAAATCCAACACGCGGATTCAACTTGACGCGAAGATCGGCCATCAGATGCTGGTCGACAATCGCGAACAATTGATCGCCAACAACCAGATTGAAAAAGGCCACAGCCGAACCGCGGCGGCGAATGAAATCGACTGGCTGCTGGCGGCGCTGAAGTACGTCAAAGGCGCTGACATCGACCTGAGTTTCACGGACGACACCGCCCGGCTGTCCGCCACCATCAAGCTAGCTGAAACCAAGTGATCGACACCGTTGTCACGCCGCCTGTGCGAATGGCGATGCCTGTTTCCGCTTTCGATTTCGGCCTGAACTGATTGGAGCCAACACGATGACGACTGCATTGAACAACGTGGATCCGACCTGGGCCTGGGCGCCCTACGAACCGGACCGCAAATCACTCTGGAATCACGCCGCCGCGGCGCATCTGTTTCGCCGTGCAGGGTTCGGCGCCAACTGGAGGCAACTTGAAGCTGCGGTGAAAGACGGTCCGGCGAAGACATTGGAACGCATTTTCAAACCAGGTGACGCCACGCAAGCCAAAGGCGAAGGCGGATTCAGTGCCGACCCGGCGGCGTTTAATCGGGAAATGCAGACCTTCGGGCAAACCATGATGGCAACCGGTAATGCGCGCA
>JANQKH010000052.1 GCA_028281215.1 Phycisphaeraceae bacterium
ACACGGTGGCGATGCGCGAATGCGTAGTGGGCTGGCGGATGTAGTCGGTCACTTCGGAGTCGGCGTGACGGCTGCCAATCCAACCCTGAATCAGCGCGGCCGGCAGGAGGATGACGCCGGTCTCTTTCGACCCGAATGCGATCACGGCGAACAACATCGCGAGCATGCCCTGCCACCATCGCCAGCCGTGGCCGATCAACGCCAACCGCTGCGCGTAGAGAAATCCCACGATGCCCAGGACAGCAAGGAGGTCGGCCCGCCCTACCACGTAGTTAATCAGGATCGCATGACTGGGATGCGCGACAAAGAGGAACGCCGCCAACCACGCGGCCGTCTGTTGCACGTAAGTGTTCAACCACAGTGCGAGCAACCAGCCCAACGCCGCGAGAAAGACCATGTTTACGCCGCGAAAGTAGCGCGGATAGACTTCCACCGCGTGGCCGTCCTTGATCAACCCGCCCATCGGCAGCCGGGCGTTGACCCAATAACTGAGAATGGTGATCGGCCGGTAAAGGTGGTTGTCGGTCGATCGGCCTCGCCAGTAGTCATGCACCCAAAGCGTCTTCCATCCATCGGGAGAGGTCACGTCCGGATGCGTTTCGACGATGTCGATGTCGTCGATCATGAATTCATAATTGTTTCGCGTGTTCATGTAGAGCGTGAACACAACGAGGCCCATCGCCATGGGCAAGAGAATGTTGATCTGGTATTGCCCGCGTATCTTCAGACGATGGGCGATCCACAGCGCAATGGCACCGCCGGCCATCCAGGCAAGGATGAGAAAATGCGGCAGTTCTATAGCTGCGAGGGTCATCGCGTCTGTCTTGTCCGTCACGTCCTGTTACCGGGACCGATAACCCCGCAGTTCGCCTATGGAACTGCGTGGTCACCCACCATGGGCTTATCGACCACCAGCCCCGCAATCATAACGTCCGCCGCCCATCACTGGTTCGCTTTGCATGTGGGAATGGTGGAGATTGCAGGCTTAAAGACAGACTTCCCAGTGCTGCGTCGCGCTGGGTTGGTTGGCGCGGTGGTGTGGTACGATTTGCATCATGCAAAGGATATGTCGACTTGTGATCACCATCGTCGTTGTGGCGATGGTCGGCCAGGCATCGGTGGCACAGCCGAACGCTGACAATGCCAAACAATCGGCCGCAAGCCTGCCGGACGTTGAGCCGACGGCCGTGCACTTTCTGAATGTGTCGTTGGGCGAAATTGCATCGTCGGCCGACGGCGAAGCGATTCACGCGCAAGTGGAATACGCTTCGGTCAACGCTTGGGATTGGCTGGTTCAAATCTGGCCGCGTGTTGTTGTGATTCCCGCGGCTGTCGTGCTGCTGTTTTTATTGTGTCGTGTGATCCGCATCATTCAACATCCACAGCAACCGGGCAAACCGTATTGCCGCAAGTGCAGCTACGCGCTGGTGGGCAACACGTCACCCAAGTGCCCGGAGTGCGGCACGTCTTTGGAGGCCAAAACGCCGCGCACCGGCAAGACCCGCGTGAGGCGACTGATTGTTCCGTTGACGGTCGTGATACTGATGCTGACGGGATTGATTGGCAGCAACATCATCATGCCCGGCCTGCCGGAGGGCGTACGTTCGTGGCGATTTTGGCCTTCACGAACACTGGCGGCGCAACTGATGGACCAGTCGTCCTTCCTGGCGTGGATTACGCCGGACGAGCTGGATCAGTCGGCCCTCTGGCTGCACGAGGAACTGTGGACCATTCAGATCAACAACGGGAAGGTGATTGGCAGCGTGGAGGTTGCTCCGCCGATCAACATGCACACCCATACCATGATGTCACCGTCCCTCGATTGGTACACCTATGACATGCGGACCACGCCGGACAATCGGACCGCCCTTCTGCGGCGGGGCGCTTCTATCAATGTGATTGATCTGGTCGGCGAACAACCGGTAAGAATGCTCCGTTCGGAAGATGACAGCAGCCAAGGGATGTCGCACGATATGGAGTCCGAGCGTGTTGCCGTTTCGAGCGATGGCAAGACGGTCTTCACCGGCAATGCGTTCAATGAAATCTTCGGATGGAGCCTCACCGATCGTGCGCCGCTGACCAACCCGGGTGTTGAAGTGATTCGCTTCAAGAGCGCGCCGACGAACCCGGACGATCAGCCTTTCTATCACGTGTGGGACACGGCGAACGGTCGGCGGCGCGTGTTTGTGTTCAGCGGTGAGCCGGTCAGTTTCCGCAACGCCGCCATTTCACAGGACGGCCGGCGGATGTATCTGCAGAACCATCCCGGTCAGCGCGTCGACGTGATCGATATTGACTCGCGTACCACAAACAAATCCTTCCGCGCCCCTTCCGGCGCGACGTTCGACCTGGACGGCCTTGCCTTGTCCTCGAACGAACAATGGGCGGCGGTCGTCGGCCATGAAAACATATGGCGAAAAGTGTTTCTGCGCGATCTTAAAAACGACCGCTGGATCGCCAAACTCGATGTGCCGCTGCGAACGATCGATCGCATCATGTTCAGCGCGGACGATCGTTACCTGATCATGCACGGCTTGGGCAACAACACGACACTCGTGTCGTTGAACTCAGAGTTCGTCGCCTTCGACATAAAGCAGGTGATGAGTGGCGTGAATCAAAACGAAGATCAGGCAACGACGTCGAATGGGAATCAACCATAGGCTCGCACGACCGCCAAACTAGCTGTGTGGCCGTGGAGGAAACTCTGGTTGCCGACCGGGCCGATTTCGCCGGCGGCAAAGAAGCCCGCCATCGGCACGTCGCCCAGTGCATCGGCAACCATCAACGCATCTGCATTTGGCTGCGTGTAAAGGTGCGTCCCGCGACCGTTACAGGAGAACATGATCGCCCCGGCCGCTGGGCCGTACAGTTTCTGCGCTTCGAGCAACATGGTGAAATCTTCCCGCGCGGTTTTCTGATCACGCACGTGGAACTGAATCGTCTGCCCGACGCGCACCTGCGCATCGCCGATCGCAAAGTAGCCCGCGTTGGGGTCCAACCCGATCACGGGACGAATGAGAAAATCGCCGCGACCGAAGCGTTCCTGGTATTCATTGATCACCCGGCCGACGAGCCAGCCGTTGGATTGAAGCAACTGCTTATCTTCGTCGGGCAAGGTCTCGAGCAACTCACGCGCCACTTCCAGCGCGCTCTGCCCGGCCAATTCCATGACCACATTGCGTTTGGCCTTGGTGATGACAAACGGTTTGCCGATCGGCCGGCAACCCTGGCTGACGGTGCAATCGAGATGCGCCGCGCCGCCGAACGCAAGACCGACCGCGCCGCTGGTTTGGATGCGGCCGTCGATCAATAAACGGTTGCCGTCAGGCTGACGGGCGCCGCTGGCCATGCCGCCGACGATGGGGACATCCGGCAGCGACATCGAAAGCGCCGGCAGCAAGTTGCTCATCGGCGAACTGAATGGATCGGCCAGCAACACCAAGCCGTTCGGCTTTTCCACGTCGGCAATCAAGCCGTCCACGAAATCATTCAGCCGTTCAGGCTCCGGTGTCGGACCCGCGGTGTCGAAATGCTGCGAGTCAAAAGTGGCCACCCTGGCGCCCGGCAGGTTGCCGACCAGTAGCGACAGACCGGCCGATGCTTCAACTTCCTTCCGGCTGCCGATCACCCCGCCCGCCATCGTACCCACGCATGCCGCCGGCGACAGCACCGTTTCGATGCGACGGTGAATCAGGTCGAACTGGTCCCGGTGGTGCGGTGTGATGAAAACCATCGCCAGATCGACCGGCGGCTCGATCGTGTCCAGCACCTGCGCCAGGCAAGTGTTGATCGCCTCGCCGGTGACATCCTGATCGGTCACCGCCGAAGCGAACGTGAACGTGGCGGTGGCGGTGGGTTGAGAATCGGCCATGCCCCAATCATATCAATCAAGGCTCGTGCCCGACCTCACATTCCACCGCGGTCGGTGGATTGCCGTAACCACACATCGCCCACGTGACTTGCCGGACGATCCTACAATACCGGCGGCCAAGTCAGCCGTGATATTTCACCTGATAACGAGTAAACTTCTGCAACATGAATCACGATCGTCACCAGCGGGGTATCACGCGGGACGGGGCAATGCCGGCCCGTCCGGCCGCCATTGCCCCGTG
>JANQKH010000070.1 GCA_028281215.1 Phycisphaeraceae bacterium
GTCGGGCAGACCATGTTCACCAAGAGCAATCGTGTTCAGGTTCGCCAGACGGGATTGGAAATCATCAAAGCCGCAGCCGAGCAGATGTATAACTGGTCGCTCGACGGCTCGGAGCTCGGCGAACAGATGTATCAATGGACCGACGCGATCAACAAGTTTGAACAGGAATATTGGATTCCCAAAACGCAGGTGGTGTACGAGTTGAAGCCCAATATCGGCGACCTGCTCAACATTGCGCTGCATGACAAAGACCTGTCGTGGCGCGTCGAAGCAACGTTGGCGCTCGGCCGCGTGAAATGGAACCCGCGCACCAAAGGCAACCGCAGCGCGATCCACCGCGCGATCAGCACGAACTTGGGCAGCAGCGATGCAATGATCAAGGAAGCGGCGAAGATCGCCGAAGCGTTTTCAGTGGACGATCTGAAGGCGTTGAATTGATTGGGCGCCACGCGGCGGTTCTGACAGCCCGACTCCATGAACTGCGGGCTCTGTCCCGGGTCTGCTCGCCTTTTGGTGAATTCCTCCCGTTGGTTCACCGGCAGAGCCCGGGGCTCATTATTGATCTCGCCCATCTACCTGCACCACCCATCTCTCCAACGATTTTCTCCCCACTCAACCGTAGAATGGACGATCAGAATCTGGACCGTTCCTCATAAATTCCGTTCGCATGCAACCACTGATTCTTGTTTATTTCATTGGACTGTTCCTACACGACGCTCTGGCTGAGTCGGGGGGTATCAGTCAGTGGCCGGTGGTTCAAATGCAATGGCCCTGGGTGGTCTTGCTGATTCTGGCTCCAAAGTTGGTTCTGGGCGGAGCGTATCACCTTCTCTGTGGGGCGGTGCGTCGAAAGCTGGGTGACGATCAAAGCCGACGTCGACTCAAAAGCCTTGAACGCGTGTCGCGCTACGTCACCATTCTGCTGATGCTCAGCTACCTTGCCGACCTGGCGTGCGGCGGGCTGGTCTGGCTTCGCGGTTGGCTTTGGTTTGGCGACACCGTGCTGATCGATGAGGTGGTGTTCCTCCTGCCGTCACTGGCGGTCATGGCGTGGACGTGGTTCGCCTACTACCCGCTCGACAAAGCCATGCGCGAAGCCGCGCTGATCGGTCGGCTCGACGAAGGCAAACCCGTGCACATCTGGACGCGACCGCAATACATGATCGCTAACGTCCGCCATCAATGGGTGTTGCTCGGCGTGCCGCTGTTGTTGCTGATGGCTTGGTCTGATGTCTTTCGACGCTTCATCGGGCCGAACCTCGGGTGGTCGGAAGGGTGGCAGCAGGTCTTGCAAACCGGCGGCGCGCTGACTGTGTTTGTGTTCACCTCCGTCATGATCCGCTACCTTTGGGACACCGTTCCGCTGCCGGATGGCGAACTGCGGCGGTCGCTGCTCGAGATGTGCAGACAATACCGTGTCCGCGTGCGCGAGTTGCTTCTTTGGCGTACGTTCGGCGGCGTGGTCAACGGTGCGGTGATGGGCCTGTTCGGCTGGGTGCGCTACATCCTGCTCACCGATGCGCTGCTCGAATCGCTGACGCCCAAACAGGTCAAAGCCGTCATGGCGCACGAATTGGCGCATGTCCGCAAGCACCATATGTTCTGGATGGTCATCATTGCCGTGTGCAGTTTTGATCTGCTCCAAAAGATGTGGACGTTGCTGTTCGGTTGGATGTTTGAACTGATCGCAAGCGATGCCTTGTCCGGTGTCATGCCCGGCGGGGTGCTCAGCGTCGTGGAGAATCCGAACATGGTTATGCTCAGCGGCATGATCCTGGCAATTGCGAGTTGGATTTATGTATTCGGCTGGGTGTCGAGGCGATTCGAACGACAGGCCGACACGTTTGCGGTACAACACCTCGCCCGCGAGCAACATGCGTCGGGCGACCCGTTGCCCACGGCCGATCAACCAATCGTGATCACGGCGGTGGGGCAGGCAGTTGGTCAGGTAGGGGGCGCGGCGACGGTGGAAGCTGTCATGCCCGGATCCGACGCGTGGGTTACGGCGCTGGCCGAGGGACGTTTGCCGGCGGCGTCGGTCGAGCGCGTGTCAAGCGATCACATTCCGCTGGCGTCGTCGAATGTGATGATCGGCGCGTTGCAGGCGGTGGCCGACCTGAACTGCATTCCCACCAGTCGGCCGAGTTGGCGGCACGGTTCAATCAAATGGCGCCAGGACTACCTGCGCGACCTGGCCGGCAAGGAAATCGAAGACACGGAAATCGATCGACAGGTGCTGTGGATCAAACTCGGCGCAACGGCCATGCTGGCGGCTTTGGTCGTGTTGTATGTGTTCGCGGGTGAATGATCCATGCGCCGACCGCCTCTTCGTTTAGCGGGCGATCAAAGATCGCCGCTCAAAAAAACTGCACGCTTCCTGCATTCAGTTAATCCGGCCCCGTCGTCGCAGAATCCTCAAGGCGGGCGCGTTGCATCGAACTTCCGACTTCCCGCTTCCCCGTTCAAACTTCGCGCCCTACAATTGCTTTTTGCCTCACACCTGCAAGGAAACCCCCGCCCCATGCGCTTCATCAAAATGCACGGCATCGGCAACGACTACGTCTACGTCAACGGGTTCGCCCAAGCCGTCAGCGATCCCGGCGCGCTGGCGGTTCAGGTGGCCGACCGGCATTTTGGGATTGGCGGCGACGGGCTGATTCTCGTGCTGCCCGCCAGTGAAGGTACGGACGCCCACGTTCGCATGCGCATGTTCAACGCCGATGGCTCCGAAGCGGAAATGTGTGGTAACGGCATCCGCTGCGTCTGCAAACTCGCTTATGACCACAACGTCACGCCCGGCATCCGCGATCAAAACCCCATGCGCATCGAAACCGGCAACGGTGTGTTGACGCTGCGATACCAGACCAACGGCGATGGCAAGGTCCGCGATGTCACCGTCGACATGGGCGAGCCCGCCTTCCATCCCGAAACAATTCCCGCAAACATCGACGGCGTCGAACGCATCGTCAACCACGACATCAAAGGTCTGTTCAACTGGCCGACGTCACTTGGAGAAGAGTGGATCGCCGAATGCGGCCTCGACCAGCGCATGACCTGCGTGGCGACCGGCAATCCGCATGTGATTCTCTATTGCACAGATGTGTCGAAGGTGCCGCTCGAACAGGTCGGACCGATCATTGAAAACGCGAGCGTCTTCCCCGCGCGGATCAACGTCCATTTCGTGCAGATTCACAGTCGTGATGAACTGACCATGCGCACCTGGGAGCGCGGCAGCGGCATCACCCTCGCCTGTGGCACCGGCGCATCCGCCGTCGCGGTCGCTGGCGTGCTGACCGATCACAACAACCGCCGCGTCCTCGCCCACCTGCCCGGCGGTGATTTGACGTTGGAATGGAAAGAAGACAATCACATCGACATGACTGGTACCGCCGACGAAGTCTTCACCGGCGAATGGCCGGGATGAGAGTGGAAGGGATCGGGGCTCAGTGTTCAGATTTACGGATCAGACATCAGTTATCACATCGGTTCTGATGAGTCCACGAAAAGGGCTGTTTTCTCACTTCCCGCTTCAAACGTCCTTTTCTTACGGATTCCCGACATCACCCGGATTAAACACTTCCTGCAAGCGATCAAGATCAACGTTTCCTGGATGGTTTTCGTAGAACCATTGAATGTCACTGGTGCGCGTGTCTTCCCAGCGCCAGTATTCAGCCCGACCGTCGGCGAAGCTGAGCACGCAGCCGGCGCCGCCGTTGTGGAAACTGGCCGCCCAGTCGATCCATTGTTCCTGTTGGGCATGACCTTTCGGGAAGATGACCCACGAGCCCCAGTTGTAACCGCGCGGGTCGGGTTCATCGATGAAGATCATCGTCTTGTTCGGCTTAGGCAGCGATGACGTTCGGCTTTGCACGTTGACATACCAGCCGGCGCCGCCGACGTAATTGTTCATCGAGTAGCTGCGCAAGTAGTGCTCATTCGGTTCGTCCGGGCAGCGGTAAATATCCAGCGTGCCGACGTAGTCGTACATCCGTCCGTTCTTGAGCGCCTCCTCCGTTTCGTTGGACGGCAGTGAAGGCGACGTCGAATTGACCACCCAGTCGTGTTGCGAGCGATGTGTGTGCGCGCCCATCATTTTCATCCCGTGATCGGACACGTAGGAACGCCATCCGATCACCAGTTGGTGCTGATTATTCTGACACCCGGCCTGCCGGGTAATCAACCGCGCCTTGCCCAGCGACGGCAACAGGATGGAAATGATGATGACGATCAGTGCAATCACAGCCAGCAATTCGGGAACAGTGAAGGCTCGGCGCTGAAGGGAGCGGATCATCATTCTTGAATCACTTACGGTCGGGCTGTGACGCGGGACGAGTGTCGGGCAATCTGATTATCGGGTTATTATATGACATTCCGCAGCGGGTTTGTATCAGGGTATTCCTTGGGGTCGAAACAAGACCTGCGGCGATAACCCGGGGCCGCGACTGTCGGGGAGCGGTGGGCACGCAAGCGACATCGGGGGAAATCGCTTCTTGACGGAGCCGGTTCAGTGCCGTGACGAAAAGTGTATGCATCCGCACAATCCCAGCGGGGATGACGAGGTGAGGCGGCATCGAATCAAACGACCACAACGGTATTCGTGGTATCACGGTGGGTTATCGGATCAATCAAGGCTCGGAGGAAGGACGTGGTCAGGCGGTCGGTGAGCGGCCCGTCTGAAAATCGTGTTCAATGACGCCAATCGGTTTGCACCCGGGTATCCCCGTCGGCCGATACATCCTTCAGACGACCCGACTTGCATTGTGGCCCGACGTTTGGGCATAATACGATAGTCGGATGGGCCACGTCTTTTGAAAGGGCGCGATGAAGTTCACGTTCCTGGGTACTGGATCAGCCTTCACCATGACCAATTACCACAGCAATATGCTGTTGGAGGTCAACGGTGAGCGTTTGCTGGTGGATTGTGGCGGCGACGCCCGGTTCTCCATGCGCGATGCCGGGTACGCCTCCGCCGACGTGGACGCCCTCTATGTCAGCCACCTCCACGCCGACCACATCGGCGGCATCGAATGGCTGGCATTGTCGACTTATTTCAACCCCGAAAAAGATCGGCCGCACCTGTTCTGCAACGAACGCCTCACCGACGAGCTGTGGGAAAACTCGCTCAAGGGCGGGCTTGGTACGTTGCAGAACCAGATCACCCATCTGGAAACCTATTTCGATGTCAAACCCGTCGGCCGCAACAGTGGCTTCGATTTCGGGGGCATCAACCTTAAGACCGTCCAAACCGTCCACTACATGGACGGCTACGAGATCGTGCCGTCCTACGGCCTGATCTTTCCGACTTCCGACAACCGTCAGGTGTTCCTCACCACCGACACGCAGTTCACGCCCGGCCAACTCGGCACGTTTTACGAGAACGCCGACATCATCTTCCACGACTGCGAAACAGCCCAGTTCCGTTCGGGCATTCACGCCCACTACGACGAACTAAAAACCCTGGCCGACGAAATCCGCGCCAAGATGTGGCTGTATCACTACCAGGACGGCGACCTGCCCGACTGCAAAGCTGACGGCTTCGCAGGATTTGTGAAAAAGGGCCAGGTGTTTGAGTTTTGAGTTTCGCGAGCATGTCGAACACTTATATTGAACACCGAGATCACCGAGATGGGGATGAGAGGGTGAGAAGCGATTTGTAATTGGTCTTGGTTTGCATTCAAGCTTTCAAGGCGCAGTCCGATTGCCTTGGCAGATTCACCCCTTTTCTATTTTCCTCCTCTCGAATCCTCATCCCCCCTCAGTGTCCTCGGTGTTCCAACCGGTCAGCCCGGAACATCTTTGCCAAGAGTGTCGGAAGTGCCAACAATAGGGGCATGTTTGAATCGCTTGGTGATTTCGTGGCTGCGTTGGAGAAGGCCGGTGAGTTGCATCGTGTTTCGGCGCCGGTGTCGCCTTTGCTTGAGGTGACGGAGATCGCTGACCGCGTCAGCAAGTCGCCGGCCGCGCGTTTGAGTGAAAACGCCGAGGCGTTTGACCCGCGCCACGCGCATCTCGGCGGCAAGGCGCTGCTTTTCGAAAACGTCCAAGGCTCATCGATGCCGTTGCTGATCAACGCGTTCGGCAGTTACCGTCGCATGGAGATGGCGTTGGGTTGCGAAACGGGCGGCTTCCAATCGCTGGCGGACAAGATTGAAAAGCTGCTCAAGCCGGAGCCGCCGACCGGTCTGATGGAGAAGATGAAGAAGGGCCTCGAACTGGCGAAGATCGCCTCGTTCGCGCCGAAGTATGTCAAGACCGGCCGGTGCCAAGACGTGGTGCACACCGGCGATGATGTGAATCTGTTCGACCTGCCGATCATCAAGTGTTGGCCGTTGGATGGTGACTTGGGTGCGCTCGGTTATCCGAATCACGAACAGATGGCCGGCGACATGGACCCTGCGGCGAATGGCGAAGGCCGCTACATCACCCTCGGCGGCATTTACACGATTCACCCCGACGACGCCGGCAAACCCGTCGGGCAGCCCCGGACATCACGCAACGTGGGCATGTACCGCGCGCAACTGATCGACCGAAACCACACCGCGATGCACTGGCACATGCACCACGACGGCGCGCGGCATTGGCGGGCATGGAAGGCGCACAACGAAAACTTGAATGATGGGCGGGGCGACCATTCCAAAGGCATGCCCGCCGCGATCGTGCTCGGCGGCGAATCCGTGTTGCCTTACGCCGCCACCGCGCCGCTGCCGCCCGGCATCAGTGAACTGCTCTTCGCCGGTTTCCTCAACGACGGCGCGATCAAACTCGTACCCTGCAAAACCATCGACATGCAGGTGCCCGCAAACGCCGAGATCGTGATCGAAGGCCACGTGAGCACGGAATGTGGCGGTGTGGGTTTTGAGCCCGGCAAATCCAACCCGAAATCCCAAATCCCAAATCCCAAATCGCTGGGCCCCGGCGCCGTTTTCGAAGGACCGTTCGGCGACCACACCGGCTTCTACTCCCTGCCCGATCGCTACCCCATCTTCACCGTCACCGCGATCACCCACTGCCATAACCCGATCTACCCCACGACCATCGTCGGCTACCCGCCGCAAGAAGACTACTACCTCGGCAAAGCGACTGAACGCCTGTTCCTCCCGCCGTTGCAAACGCTCGTGCACGATGTGATCGACTACGACCTGCCCATGTTCGGTGCGTTTCACAACTGCGCGTTCATCAAAATCAAAAAGGAATACCCGCTCCAGGCAAGGCGCGTCATGCACGCGATCTGGGGAGCAGGGCAAATGGCGTGGACGAAGATGATCGTCGTTGTCGATCACGACGTCGATGTGCACGATCACGAAGCCGTGCTGTTCCACCTGTGCGCCAACTGCGACCCGGGCCGCGACCTCGAAATCGTCAACGGCCCGCTTGATATCCTCGACCACGCGGCTCCGCGCCTCGGCGCAGGTCACAAGATCGGTTTCGATGCCACGCGAAAGATTGCCGGCGAGGAAGTCGGCGGTCACCCGGTGCGTGAGTTCCCGCCGTTTCTGAAGATGGATGAAGCGACGAAGGAGAAAGTAAAACGGCGTTGGGCGGAGTATGGATTGGACGGGTGAATTGGTGTCGTGGCTGCGAACTGGAATCAGGGCAGGACATGTCCATGACAAGTTAAACATGACTCGGAAACGACAAGCGTAACCCAAGCTCTTAGCTACATCTCCCATTTTCCTATAACTTGAGCGTTTGCGATAATTTAATGTTGACAATCAGGAACTTGCGAGGGATGGTACGCTTTGTGTTCATTGGTTGATCATTGTTATGTCCCAAACGGATCTACACAGTTTGGCGGAGACGGTCACCGACGAGCAATCCTTCATCGCCTTCCTGAAGGCATTGAGCGAGGATCGAGCGGACGAGGTCGTGAAGGAGAAGCTATCGCCAAGTTCGCCGTATGGCCCCGGCGCGAACGGTTGGGAGAATGGGTCAATCGAAGCATTTCTTGAGAGCGCAGCAGCATGGGCAGAAGACACGATTGATCAGCCGGAAGAGTTCCCCCGACCAACGAATCCGTGGACCCATTGCGCCCAGATTCTCGTGATAGGCAAGTATTACGAATAGGCGTATAACCACCGGCTGCAGTTGACTGGCGACGCCCGCGATATAGAGTTTCCCTGAGCTGTTCGTCATGCTCCCGCGGGCGGTTCGCAACTGAGCGGAGCTTCGCTAGGGGGCAAGAGGATAATGTTTGACGGCTTCGGCGAGCGTGACCCCCAAAAGATGCCTCGGCACTTGTTTTTCGGTGCGCTTCATATTGACTACGCCTCTGCCATCCGAGCCGACATCAGCAAGCAGAACTACAGCGTATGCCCGAGACACTGGTATGTTGATGCCACCTTCTGCTGTCCGAGATGCGGCGATAACTTCATTTTCACGCGGGACGAGCAACGCTTTTGGTACGAAGAACTCGGATTCTGGATCGATTCAAGTGCAAAGCATTGTGTCGCATGTCGGAGCGAGTTGCGCAAGCTTAAGTTGCTACGTCAGCAGTATGATCGCGAGATCGAACAGGCAGTAGCGCGTGACGCTGATCTGGATAAAAAGCGTCGGCTGTTGGACGTGATCGAAACATTGGGCGATGGAGGCGTCGACCTACCTGAACGGGTGCAAAAAAAGCGTTGGGTACTGCAAAAGCAACTGGAGAAGAGTGCCCCCTAACCAGCAGTTGACCCGCTTCGCCCGCGAACGATAGTTGTTTTGTCGGTTGAACGTTTGCTGTGCGCGGGCGGGCGGCAAATGAGTCGAGAGGCGTTGAGCGCAAGGTCTGAGCCCTTGCGGCGATTGAGCAACGCCGCCCGCGCTGGGCATTGCACATCTCGAATGACAACCACCCATGACCAACTATGATGAGTCTGAATCTTCAGGTATTGAACTGACGTACGGCATCCTCTTCCTCTCAGTGCTCTCGCTTGACCTCATCCTACTCGGTGTTCCAGTCCAGAGTCATTTGCCAATCGGACACTTGCATACCGAATCAACCCACAATTCAATAAAAACTATCCCCATACGCCGCCAACTTGAACTTGCCGGTTTTGGCGTCCACCGCGTTCAAATAGATGCCACCTTTCCAGCCCTTTTTGAGCAGTGGCGGATTGGTCGGGCCGGCGAACGGGACGGTCCAGTGGTATGCGTCGATCTTGATCGTCGTACCGACCTTCACGCCGGACTTGGTGCGATCGACTTTGATCACCTTGGCCGTGTAGAGCAGTTTCATGTAGCCCTTGGGGTTCTTGCTGGCCGGCAGCTTTTCGACCTTGGTGATTTGAACGCGAATCTTGTCCGTGGCGTTCTTCTTCAGATCGTCGGTCGCGCCGGGCGGCAAAACGGCCCACGCCTGTTGGCAGGTGAAAGCAAGCAGAGCGATCGTGACCGGAAGGGCGGTCCATCTGGCAAGGGCGGTTGGCATGGATAACTCCGTAGGGTTGGCAGATCGTATGCTGATTGGACGCCTGGCGGATGCTTGAGTTCCCCCGTTTGTGTTGTCTTTTTCCCCGATCGTTGTAGCCGAGCAACGCGATGTTGCTCCGATTCGACGTCCCGAACGTGGTGCGTATTGGCATCGTCTGCCGTCTCATTTGAACACGGGGGTCGCCGAAGGGAGAAGAGAGCGATTGGTTTGGTGGGTATGGTGTCAGAAAAGCAAATTGAAAAGCCTTCTCCGTGCTCTTATCTCACCTCATCCAACTCGGTGTTCCATTAGGCAGTCATTCCCCGTCCCCACCGCCGAACAGCCGACTCATCACGTCGCTGAAACTGATGCCTTCAATCTGGTCCTTTACTTCTTTTTCGATCTGCGAGTAGTCCCGAACCTGCACACTGGGCACAAGGGCGGAAGGGGGTTCGTTCTTGTCTTTTTTGCGGATGTCGGGTTTGCCGTCGCCGGTGATGGTGACTTCCCATCGTCCGGGGTTGCTCAACTTGACGTAGCTGATGACGCCGTCGGTGACTTGCGAGTGATTAGGATGGGGCAGTGCGTTTGGTTCTTCCCCCGCGGACTTCCACTCGACCTCCTGCAACTTCGGATCGATGTAGAGCGCGTTTTCCGGTGTGGTTTTCTGGTCGAACACGCGTCGGAAGTAGGTGCGGTCGTCAATGGTCACGTAGTCGACAAACAATTCATTACCCATCTTGAACTGGGTGGGCAGAATCTTTTCCTGGCCGTCCAGTGTGACAAACACCACGCACACCGAGCCGTCCTCGTTGACCAGCAACTCGGTGACGGCTGTCTTTTTCACCGCCTCGTTGTACGTCGTGCGCATCTTTTCATAGTCAGCGCTGACCTTCTCAAACTTCTCGCGGTAGATGTCCGCTTCGACGTGCGACTTGATCAGGTAATACCCCGCGAAGGCGATCGCGGCCAGCAGGGCGACGTTGAGGATGGTACTGATCTTTCGCATCGTGCTTCGTGGCTGCCCCTCTCATCGTGAAAGGGTGGGAAGGCAGGGTGATGATCGTGGGTGAGCGGGTGTCGCGCCAATCGGGTGAACGGCGACGCCTACATTCTATCGGCCTGAGAACGTGGCGACTAACGGGGATTTTCGGACGATGCAGGGTTGATCCCGATAACCAAGCACTGCGGTGGCAGCCCTGTGCCGTGTAAGTCAGTCGACGCGAGGTGTCCGACTGCCGTGTCGGCATCAGCCTTCCGTGGGCGTTTCTACGGATCCTTCGTTCCCCTTGTGATTATCATGCGCCACTGCGTTCCACATGGATCGAAAGGGTAATCTCATGCGTGCCATCGTGTTTTCGTTGATGTTTCTGTTTGCACCGTTTGTTTCCACGACGTCATACGGAGCGGACAAATCATACGACGTGGTGATCTACGGCGGCACGTCCGCCGGCGTCGCTGCGGCCGTGCAGGTTAAACGCATGGGCAAATCTGTCATCATGGTCTGCCCGGACAAACATC
>JANQKH010000545.1 GCA_028281215.1 Phycisphaeraceae bacterium
GCCTCGCAGAACATGTGCCCACACAAGAAAGCGTGTATCCTCTCGCGCGGCATCATCGGAACACAGAGCGGCACGCAGTCAGGCGACGCCAGGGAAGTACCCAAAGTCGCCTGCCCGCTGCACAAGAAACTCTTCAGCCTCGACGACGGCTCGTGCCTCAGCGGTGAGGACTACCACATCGAAACGTTCCCCGTCCGCATCGAAGGCGACGATGTGCTGGTCGAACTGCCGCCGCAGGACGTGCTCGATGAAGGCCTCGCCACCGACCGCTTCTGTGGCGCCTCGAGTTGCGGCGCCTGCCTGGCGTGAACGTTGAATCGTTCTGCTCGGCCACCCACTTGCACGCCGACTCAGGGTTTTCCCCCTGACACCTGACAGGGTACCCCCGGCACGCAGAATCAGTCGCAAGAGCCTACAGATCAATCACTTGCGCGATGTCTCAGGGTTATCCCTCTGACGTCAGGGGGTTAACCCGGAATCGGCTTGTGCTTTTTCTGTAATACCTTTTTCAGTATGCACTTACAAGGCATGTGGCTGGCTGGTCGAACGGGATTGCCTGACGGGTCAGCCCAACGGCTCTGGGTGTTTGTTCCACCTGTTTCACTTGTCAAAGAGCAAACCCCACATCTCAATATGCGGATTGCCCGAATATAATCAAAAACCTAACAAATGTCAAATCACGATCGTGGTGTTCCGGAGTATCGCAAGTCCTTTTCGGTGTACCATGGCTGGCTTGTCCAGCCGTGAATTCGGATGTCAGAAAACGCACGGCCGGGCAAGCCAGCCAGGCGTGAACGATACCGTTTATCCCCGATTATTCGGTATCCGACACTGTTTCACCGCCTTGCAATGTCAGAGCATACGAAGAATCAACGACTATCCGAACTCTATCAGACAATTTGAATTTCAATGTATGTTCTCCGAGAGAAAGGATGTATTTCGAGCCATCAACTGAAATCCAGAATGTTTTCAGTCGCGTGCCATCCTTTTTTACGATGGAAAAATCTTGCGTATATTCTCTCCCGCTCTTCGTATGTTTGAATGATGTCGATAGAACGTCAATATTTGAGCTTGATGGAAATTCAAATTCAACTGTTAGTACAACTACTTGCCCTCCACACGTCTTCGAACCGGTAGATCGATACCCACTTAAGATCAAGACATAGTTCGAGTCAATCCATTCACCAGATGTTGAGTTTATCCAAACCTCATCACAGCTGCGATTGCATCCTGAGAGAATAACGGTGAGAAATAAAACGCACATCACGTTGAAGGAATTGATCAATTCATTGGCTCCAGTTTAGAGTTCCACCAGCCGTCTGAAAACCGTGAATGTCAAGTTTCGAGTTCTTCTTTCCGCCAAACTTGATATTGCGGTGTATCGTGCGTGCTTTCCTCGATCCTAAATGGAGCATGTAAGCGGCCAATATTCGATTGGAATTAGAAGGATTTGCATCCGTATCATACTTCGCGCTCAAAAACCATCTTGATTCGTAGTGATAATAGGACACCGTTTATCACCCCAGACTGATCGGCTCAATCCATCAGATCACTCCGCCGCGCCGCCGTAAATAATCTGCATCGCCGTGAACCGACATCGCCCTCCCTTTTGGGTTTCCGTCGGCCAGACCATGATGTCACCGTTCTTGTCAGAGACAACGTCACGGAATACGACGTAGTTGCCGGTGTAGTTGTTTGCTTTCGTCGCTTCGATGTATTTTGCGAAAGCGAGCGGGTTCTTGGCGTTCGGGTGACCGGTGGGTTGTTTGACAGTCACTGTCTGTTGTTCGTTGATTCCGCGGATGCGCCCGTTTTTTTCGACGGGTGTGCCGACCGCGTAGTGAGATGACGTGACTTTGTGATCCACGATGTTGTGATACAGCACGAGGTCGTACTTCGTGTTCGGCTTGAGCCCGACGATGCGTTGCGGTGAATTGCGGTCGCGGTTGTAAGAGCCCATCAATCGCAGGTCGGGCGAATCTTCCGTACCGGTAAAGCTGGCGTACCAGCAGGCGGTATGAATGCCGATGGGTGTGCGGCGGCCGCGGCTGTCGAGCAGGTTGGCTTCGAGGCCTGAACCGGCGATGTTCCAGTACGCCTGGCGAAACTGTTCCGGACCGGCAACTTCGTCAGGCTGCAACACGCCCTGGCTCGAACGACCGACGCCGTTGATGCCGACCATGAACGGTTCATCCAGCGTGAATCGTTTTTCTTCCGATCTTTTGGGTGACGTGATCGGCGGCAACTCAAAGCTCTTCGGCGTGTCCGTGATCGGCGCGAACGCAAACGCGATCGAAGGGATGCCGGTGTCATCCGTCAACCCGTTGATCGGCATATCCCATAGGCGGTGTGCGCCGATGCCCGAATAAGGCGTCATTCCAAACCCGATCCGCGCATCGTTCGACAGCGGCTGTTTGAACGCCAGCAATAGTTTGTCGTCATTCATGAACTGCGCGTGATGCGGATAGATCAGCGCGTCGCGCATCGGTGGCAGCGCATTTGTCTTCCAGTTTTTGATGTCATCAGGCAGCGCGACACCCTGAACCGCGGCGAACCCTTGCCGCCAACCGTGCTGAAGTTGAAGTTTGCCTTTGACGTCATCGAATTCCAACACGACGGTTTGCCGCGCCGCGTCGCCGAAGAAGGCGCGTCGAAACATCGGTCCGTGCGTCACGTCCTTTTTGCCATACACCAGCCGCAATGCCGCCAGGCCCTGCCGACGGCCGGTTTCCGCTTTCCCCTTGTTGCCCAGGTGCACAATGTTGTCGCGGATGGGCAGGTCCAGGCCGGTAACGATCTCGACGTTCGGATCGTTCATCGCCACGCGCCGCTGCGCTTCGCGCACAATCGCCCATCCCCAGTTGTCCCGCCGACACGTTGCCAGTTGGACCACAATGACGGGCAGTTTGGGTTTCTTCACCAGCGCCCGCACATTCGCGATCAGTGTAGTGAGATGCTCTTCATATCGGTGCGCGTCCTCCTTGGTGTTGCTCTCGCCCTGATACCAGACCATGCCGGCAATGTCGGCGTCGGGATTCTTTTTCAGTTGATCCAGCAGAATCTTCCAGCCTGTTTTCGGCCGGTCCTGCCACGGGTCATCCTTCAACCAGGATTGAATCGGTGTGCCGGGAATGCCCGAGCGGATCTCTTTCAAGACCAGGTCGGGATGCGCGCCATTGACCACCTCGCGCAACCCGTTGAAGCCGGTGAGATTCGACTGCCCGGCGTAAATCCAATGTTGTGTTCGCTCGGCGGCGACGGGCGCTGAAAACCAAACCCACGCCAAGCCGAGAAGCATGACGGTCACGATGCGATGCACACAGAAAACAGGGCGGTTCATGCGTTGCACTCCTCAAGCCATTGGTACTTGCACCGCCGGCCCGGCCGGTAACATCATGAAAAACCGTGGGCCGACGCGATCGCTGGCCCGCGGAAGGGTTGTGCATTTGGAAAAGGGTTGTCATCAAGTCCCGAAGCCGCTCGACGCCGGCACGGATCCGCCCATCGATTGAATCTGTTGACCCAACTGATCCATCGTCTGTTTCAGGTTCTGCATGGAAGAGTGATGGTACTGCCGTTCAAAGTCGGAGTGGGCCGCATCGCGGAAGTAGCGGGCTTGCTGGTACTGGTTCTGCAACATGCGGTAGCTGTGCATCATGTAGTTCAGGTTCGAGGCGGACTGATCGTAATACGTGTTCGACATCGCGCCCTGCTGTTGCATGGTGGCGTTGAGCAGTTGTTGGTTGAACTGGTTGGTCTGCTCCATCTGTTGTTGGAGGACTTCATCGAAGTCGGAGTCGAAGCCCGAGGTAAAGCCGCCGAACATGGCGAATTTCATCACGGTCAGGCCAAGCACGATAACGATCACAACGATTCCAATTTTACCCATGGTGTCCCTCTTTTCATTTGGGGTGCGATAGTCCGTTCGTCCAGTCAGGCGATGCGAACACCTTGCGGGAGGGGGATTGCAAGGATTGTGCCGATTGGTGGGGCATCGCGGGATGTCGTTCAAAGTGGATGGAAACGGGGAACTGCGAGAATCCGGTGGGGCAATTGGCGCAAGGCAGGGGATACCATTGGGGAAATCGGCGCGCCTTTGTTGGCCTCATAGAAAAGCCCCGCGCGGTGGCGGGTTTCGGGCCGGCGACCTTGAGAAGCAAAATCTTCACGCGGTTACACATTCTTCCTTTCTCGGTTATAGTTTGTCCCATGCAGACAGCGGAAAAACACGGTGGTTCGGCTACCGCTTACCACGGCTTTTCCCTCATGGAAATGCTCGTGGTCATCTCCCTGATCACGTTGCTGATCGCCATGCTCATGCCCAGTCTCAGCAAGTCGAAGGAATCGGCCCGGCGGGTCAAGTGCATGACGCAACAGCGATCCATGCAACAGATGTGCGACTCGTTTTCGGTTGACAACGCCGAACTGCTGCCGGACCTGCACAACCTCACCGGCGCCTGGGGTGACAACACCAGTTCCGCGCCGTACTGGTTCAGTGTCAAGGCTCGTGACAAAATGATGGCGAGCTACGGCCTTGTCCGCGAAATCTGCTACTGCCCGTCCAATCAGGAAGGCTGGAATCGCAACGACTTCTGGGATTGGCCCGGCGGAAAAAGCTCCGTCTGGGGGTACTTCTACTTCGGCGGCACGGACAACTACTACCCCAACAGTGGTTGGACCTTTTCCGAAAGCGTTGGCGGCGAAGTGTTTGCCAACGCGATTTCCAGTAAACCGCAATACCGGCTTCTGTTCGCCGACCTCAACCGCCAGCT
The DNA here is from genome assembly GCA_028281215.1 of Phycisphaeraceae bacterium. Lineage (GTDB taxonomy): Bacteria > Planctomycetota > Phycisphaerae > Phycisphaerales > Phycisphaeraceae > JANQKH01. The sequence continues at coordinate 4,773 of JANQKH010000545.1, forward strand.
CGGTTCCGACGGTTGGTACGGTCCCGGACGCCGCGGCATGAACCACGTCGACCGCGCGGAGCCGGCGGGCTCCAATCACATCTTCCTCGACGGCCACGGTGAATGGGTCCCGTGGCAAGACATGAACCTCATGATGTTTTCAGGCAGCTTGGAACTTTATTGGTGATCTCGACGCGCATGGGGCGGACATTGCCTGTAATGGTTGAGCGCGCACTGCCAGCCGGATCGATCAAGGTGGCGTTGTGGTGGGCGGCGCGTGCTTACGTTGAGCGGTTTATTTTTACCGTCCGAATACTTTCACACTGCCGTTCTGCAACGCGACG
>JANQKH010000085.1 GCA_028281215.1 Phycisphaeraceae bacterium
TCATGGCGCCCAAAGGGTCGAAGGAACCGCCGAGCACGATCCGCGTCGGCAAGATCGGCGACTTCGCCGAAGTCGGCGTCTACAACCAGTTCAAGTCCGACAACTTCTGGATCGTTCACCTGCCCGAAGGCCTGCTTGTTGCCACGAGCACCATTTGCACGCACCTCGGTTGCATTCCCAACTGGTTGCAGAACGACCTGAAATTCAAATGCCCATGCCACGGCTCCGGCTTCGACATGGCGGGCATCAACTTCGAAGGCCCCGCCCCGCGCCCGCTCGAACGCCACAAAATCTGGCTCGAAGGCGACGTGGTCATGATCGACAAAGCCTTCATCTACCGCGAAGAACTCGGCCAATGGACGGACGGCAACAGCTTCGTCGCGGTGTGAACCTTCTATCTTGCATTCGACGATCGATTGCGGCAGGAACGTGCACGCGGTCAATCTGTGTGTGTTTCCGCCCTTCGACAACATATATGACGTCGCGTGTTTCCCTGCCTACCATTGAGGGTGACTTCACTTTTACACACGGGGAATCAACATGCGACAACAACAGGTTACAAATCATCGAAACGTTTCGTGGGTTTGTGTTTCCATCTTCTGCGTGTGCGTGGCGTTGATCGGATGTGGCGAACCCGGCGATGACGGCGGCAATAGTAAGAATCACGGTGGCACCAACGGCGGCGCGAAGCCCAGAGTGAACGTTGAGCAACTGAAAACACCGAAGGCCATCGCGGCCGCGTGGCATCAGGCCGGCCTCGACCGGGATTGGAAAACCCAGCAGCAACTGTACGCAAAACGCTATGCCGACGAACGCGCGGAGCGCTATGCCGATATGGATAAGCGAACCACCATGCTCGATGCACTGGCGAAGAAGTACGCATCCCGCGTACTAGCCGAAAAAAGTGTCAGCAATAATGTGGCGGTTTTTGAGATCGTCGTAAAAGGCAAAGAGAAAACCGCAAGCAAAGATGTGATCCGAATTCAGAAAACAGACGGTCAATGGCGCATCGTCGGCGTGGCGATTCATATTCCGTAGCGGGTTGTTTCATACCAAGTTGATTCACGTACATTGAAATATTCGACAGACGACCTCCCGAATGCGCCGACGATCGCCATGCGCCGGTTATACCCACGTCTTTGTCGGACAAACGGTTGTCCATGTCATCGGATTTCGCTTTGCCACGTCTATGATTTAGTGATGTTTCAGGGTGGCCGGCGTACGCTTGTGCGATGGACGTCGACGCCCTCCCTCTTACCGGTTGCTTGCCTGACATGACTTACACGACCACACCTTCCCTGCGTTTGCCCCGGCGACGCGGATTCACACTCGTTGAGATTCTGGTGGTGGTGGCGCTGATCGCCCTTTTGATTTCGTTGCTGTTGCCGTCGCTGAACAAAAGCCGGCGGGCCGCCAACGTCGCGCGGTGTCAGATCGTGATGCGGCAGTGTGCCGATGCGAATCGAAACTACGCGATGGATTACCTCAACCGCTACGTCTACAACACCTACGGCGGTGCAACCCACAACGGCGTGACCTTCACCAAATACTGGTCCACCGATCCAATCTTCCTCGAATACGTCGGCCTCTCCACCGAAACCGTTTCCAATCGATGGAAGTCCAACCCGGGTCAATACGGCGGTGGTTTTAGCGCTGGGTGCCAGTGGCCTGATCGATTTGACTGCCCGGAGCAGGGTCGACCCAAATACTGGATGCAGAACGACCACTGGGGGCACGAAATCGGTGTCTCCTACAACCGCGAACAACACAGCAAGAGCTACGGCACGACTTCCATCGCCAACCCGTCCATGAAATTCCAGTTCGCCGATGGTGACAACTGGTGGATGAACTCCCGTTTCTCCGATTACAAAATCTTTTTTGAAACCGGCGCGATTGACCACGGCGGATGGGGCGGCATGCTTCCAAGACATGACACCGGCAACGGCGAGTTTGCCAACATCGCGTTTTACGACAACCACGTCGCCGCCACGCCGAAGGAAGAAATCTTCTTCTACGCCGCCGGCCCCAACGGCGAAACCGCCAACGAACGCAACCGCGCCCATTGGTACCTGCCGGATTAATTGACGAATCATCCGACTGGCCTGAGCGACTTTTCGATGTCACCGCGCGTTCGGATCATGCGTGAGGATCGATTCGAAAACGCCCTGCCACGCCTGCACGCCGACGGCTTTGCCGTTTTCTGCGAAAACCAGCTTCACCTGAACGGGTTTCTCTTTCGCCAGTTCATTGAACAGCAAACCGTCGCGGCGATGGTATGTTTTGGACCATGACTTGCCCGCGCTGAGTTTGATGAATGCCTGATTCTCGCGCTGTTGCCAGTCCGTTTTGAATTCCAAATCGTGGTGCTCGCCGTCGGTGACCCGGAAATACGTCGGCTGCTTGGGAAGCCAAATGTCGCGATCGGTTGGATTATGCGCGGTCAGGTGAATCCCCTGCCCGTCGGCTTTGACGGCAAGGACCGGCTGCGTGGGCTGTGGCAGGAGCGTTTGGAGCGCGACCGAGCGTTCATGGTCGGGCAGATGCCCCGCCTTACGCCACGCCGCCATCGCCAAGTGTTTGTCAAAAGGGAACCACACGCGGGTCAACTGATGTAACACGCGACGAGCCTGCAACGCGGGCGTCCCGACGCGCTGGTAGTTGCCTTTCACGACCGTCATTTCCCACCAACTGGTGTAGTAGGATTCAAAAACTTCAGTGTCCTCCAGGAACTGAATCAGTCCGGCCGCGAGCCCGACGTGGCCCCAGCGTTCGATCGCCCAGATCATCACCGCCGTTTCGTCGAAGCCCGCCAGTTTTTCGCAGCCGATGCTGATTCAGGACGCCGACTACGTCGACGCGATCAACATCGGCTGCGAAAAACTGGCGGGCTTCGACGAAACGGCGGTGGTGATCTGGGCGATCGAACGCTGGGGCCACGTCGGGCTCGCGGCCGGACTGAT